>JAFAWJ010000907.1 GCA_019242065.1 Chloroflexota bacterium | reverse complement strand
TCGGCGCCGTAGGGCACGTGAACGACGCGGGTACAGTCGACATTCCAGTCGCACAGGAGTGCCGCCGTAAACGTGCCTGGCACCAGCACGCGGTCCGCGGAGCGCAGCGCGCCGCCGCGCAAAGACGTGTCCAACGCCGGGAGCCCCATGCCGCGTCCGCCGCGCCAGACCTCCTGGCCATAGGCATACACCACGAACGGGAGCCCGAGTCGGTGCGCCACCAGTCTGGCCAGGGGTGCCAGGTACACGTGACCTGCCTGGACTACTTCGGGTGACCATGTGCGCGCCGCGCGCAGCGTCGGTCCGAGGAACGTCCGCACGTAGTGGAGCGAGGGGTGCAGTCGCCACAGCGGCCGATAGGCGAGTCTGTCGGTGAGCGACGTGGCAATGGGCTGGACCCGCAGATCGGGTGCCGCGGCCGGTGCGGGCGCCACCACCAGGGGCGGCGCCTTCAAGCGGCGATTGGTTTCGTACAGCAGCGTCTCCACGCCGCCCATCGACGGCGGAAAGCTGGCCGCCAGTAACAGCGAGCGCACGCGTGTTCTCGCCGCTCAGCGGGTGGCGAGCGCCCGCCGGGTCAGTCCGACATAAAAGGCCAGGTCGCCCGGCGCTGGCAGCAGCTCACGCGCGGATCGGCCGCTGAGCTGAACGAAGGCGACCAGCACCACCAGCGTCGCCAGCACGTAGGCGAAGCTCAGGCCCACCGCCGCGCCCGGCAGCCCGAACGCTTGCGAGCCAACCCACTGCAGCATGATCGACGTCACGCCGAACAGCCAGGCCACGCCGGCCAGAAATCCACGGCGGCCGATGCGCAACAGGTGGCTCGCCAGCAGCTGCCAGACGCCGTAGGCCACCATGCCCGGCAACAGAATGACCAGGATCGGGCCGACGGCCGAGAAGTCGCGACCGAAGATAATGCCCGCCAGCGGTGAGGCCACGGCCAGGCCGCAGGCGATGGTCACCATCCACAGCAGACCATGGCGCGTGACGCGCGCGGTCATCTCCGCCGAGTCCCGCTCGTTGGCCAGCAACCTGGGCTGAAGCGCGGTCCTGAGCGCGACCGAGATCTGGAGCACCAGGCGCGAGACCGACAGCGCCACGCTGTAGATGCCCACGGCGGACACATCCAGACTGGCGTTCAGGACAAAAGCACCCCCTTCGCTGCCGATGAACATCCCCAGCAGGCCGAACTGGATGGGCGCACCAGACGTGGCCAGGTCGCGCGCCAGGCCGGGCTGCACGGACCACCGGGTGGTCGCGTGCGTCCGCCGCCACAGGAACGCGGTGGCGACCGCGGCGAGTGCGATCTCGCTGACGAGCCAGCCGATGGTCGGACCCAGGGCCTGGTGCGGCAGCAGCACGCCGCCGATGGCGACCAGCACCAGGAACAGAGCGGTCCGTGCGACGTCCAGCCCGTTGTAGACGTCGACGCGCCCGCCGAGCTGGATAAACCGACGACTCAGCAGGCCGATGAGCGAGGCGACCGAGCCGCCCAGGGTGAGCACCAGCAGGACCGGCTCGACGCCCTTGAGCAAGTTGTCCTGCACCAGCGGGTACGCGGCGCCCAGGACGACGGCCATCAGGATGGCGCCACCGATACCGAGTACCAGCGAGGTGCCGATCAGGGCGCCGTGGCTGATGCGGCGGTCAGCCAGGGCCTGCAGCAGGACCTCGGGGATGCCCCACTGGGCGACGGCCAGGACCAGGCCGGCCACCTTGACGGCGAGCTGGTACTCGCCGCGGGCCTCGGGACCGAGCACGCGCGGCAGCAGGATGGAGACGGCGACGCCGAACATGAGCGCCACGAGGCTGCCGAGCGACTGGCGGGCAAAGGTCATCGGCGGGGCGTCGCGTGCTTCAGGTGCGCGGTGTGCTGGTTCGGCGAGCGTCGCACATTCCAGGTGTGGAGGGAGGTCCTCTCAGAGTTTCTCCTGAGCGGCTGATTTATCTCCAACCCACCATTGGCGACACACTTGCGCGTGCCGTTCCTCTGTGGGCCCGATGTTCGGAGTAGCGTCAGCTTGGGACAAGGCGTCGACAGATCCCGTGGGCACCGGCCGGTACGCTCTGCAGCAGCATGGCGAGCGACTATCGCGCTGGGCTCTACGCTCGGTATGTTTCGGCCTTCAAGGGGACGCCTGCACACCTGGAGGACGACGGCGCCGACCAGTTCTGGGACCACAAGTTCCTGCCGCTGCTTGCCGATCTCAACCGCTCCGCCGCCATCCTCGATCTCGGCTGCGGCTCGGGCAGCCTGCTGGCTTACCTCCAGCGGCGAGGCTTCTCGCAGGCGGGCGGCGTGGACATCTCGGCCGAGCAGATCGCCCTCGCCGACCAGCGTGGCGTGCGCGCAGAACAGCACGACGGCCTGGCGTACCTCGCTACACACAGCCAACACTTCGAGACCATCCTGGCGGTGGACGTCCTGGAGCACTTCACCCGCGACGAGCTGGCCGGACTGGTCGGTCGCATGTTTGGTGCGCTGAAGCCTGGTGGCCGGCTCGTCGTCCAGACCGCCAACGGGGCCGGCCTGTTCCCCGGCCAGGTCATTTACGGCGATCTGACGCATCAGACAATCTTCACTCCCGAGTCGCTCGCGCAGCTGCTCCGCTCCGTCGGCTTCGGCAACCTGGCGTGCTACGAAACGGGCCCGGTGCCCTTCCGTATCCGCGGCAGGCTGGACGTGGCGCTGTGGACCGCCGTCAAAGTCGTCGCCAATAGCGTGCGCCACGTCGAAACTGGCAAGCGTCAGG
>JAFAWJ010000886.1 GCA_019242065.1 Chloroflexota bacterium | reverse complement strand
GAGCAGGGTATGCTCGGCGAACGTCGGCGCCGTGAGGAAATCGACCCGGATCGGGTAGCCCTTCACGGGGCCGACCTGGTGACCGCCAGCCAGGATCTGGCTGACGCGCCCGCCCTCGACGAACGGGATGAAGGCCTGCGTAGCGGTCTGTGTGCGTGCCTGCGCGAGGCGGCGCGATTGACGTCGCCGCCGGCGTGGCATGAAGCCGACGCCGACGTTGGCGGCGTTCGGCCCTGTCGGAAAGATCCACCCATAGCCGGGCATCGGCACACGGTCGAAGCGGAGCTGGAACGTCTGGGCCACCCCGTCGTGCAGGTCTTCGAAATAGGCTCGGGCGGCGAGCATGGCCCGCGGCTGGCGGCGCAGGATGCCTGAACGCTGCAAGACGCTCGTCGCGGCACCCGTCGCGACGATGGCCAGCCGACCGCCGAAGGTGCGCCCGTGCTCGGCATGGACGAGCGCGCCGCTCGGCGTGGGCTCGACACGGGTGACGTTGACGGCGGCCTCGAAGTGCGCGCCCGAGAGGACGGCGCGCTGCTGAATGAGGTGGTCGAGCGTCAAACGCGGCACGACGCACGCGGCGTGGGGTGCGCTGATGGGCGCGTGGGTGCTGCGACCGTTGGGCGCGACGACCTCGTAACCGGTTATCTCGCAGCCGTGCTGGAGCACCGCCGGCAGCAGCTGCATGCGATCCAGCACGCGCAGGGCGCGGGGCGTCAGACCGTCGCCGCACGTCTTGTCGCGCGGAAACTCGGCCCGGTCCAGCAGCAGCACGTCCAGGCCGCGCTGGCTCAAAAAGTGAGCGGCCGTCGAGCCGCCCGGACCCGCCCCGACCACGACCACGTCATGTACGTGCACCACTTCACACGCTACCGGCGATGTGTCAGGGAGCCGACAACGCGTCCTGCGGCACGCCCATGGCGGTCCGCAGCCGGTCCAGACCCAGCCGGATGCGACCTTTGACCGTGCCGATCGGAGCCGCCAGCTGCGCGGCGATCTCCGTGTGGCTCAGACCACCGAAGTAGGCCAGCTCGATGACCTGCTTCTGCTCGGGTGGCAGCGAGTCGAGCGCCGCGCGAGCGGCATCGGCAGTCACGTTCGAGACCGCGCGCGTCGGGACGTCCTCGGCGTCTGGGGGATCGACGCCTTCGAGCAGAGATTGGACCGGGCGTCGGCGGCGGGCGCGCAGCACGTCGATACAGCGGTTGCGCACCATCGACAGGACCCACGTCTGCCGCGAGCCACGCGCGGGGTCGTAGGTGTGGCCCGAGCGCCAGGCCGAGAGAAAGACCTCCTGGACGACCTCCTCCGCGTCGCCCAGGTCACCCAGGATGCGGTAGGCCAGGCCGATCGCCTGGCGATGGTGGGCGTCATACAGCACTTCGAGATCGGCGAGCTGGGGGGTCGACCACGTGGGCGGCGAGGCGCTCACAGCTGCACCGTCGCGGCCATGACCGGCCCGCTGGTCGGGGCGTCGACCAGCGTGCGTTCCTGAGTCACGGCTACGGTCGAGCCGCTGGAGACGCCGTTCAGCGGCAGGCGGGCATCCCCGCTGGGCGTTACCCCGTTCGGCAGCGGCCGACCACTCGCCGGGATCACCCAGGCCTCGTACACGTAGCCCGGGGGAGGGTTCTGGACGCCGCTCATGTCGAGCTCCGCCGCGCCTGAGCGTCGCACGACCACCACGGCGCTGCCGCTGACGCTGCCCGTGAGCGCGTAGCTGGCGACGACCTGGTTCTCATAGGTGTACGCGCCGCCCGTCACGAGCGCGACGACGAGGACCGCGGCCAGCGCCGATGCCCACGGCGAGCGAAGCCAGACTGGCTGAGGCCGAACAGCGACGGCACTGGCGGCGCCACTGGCCGGGGGCTGCTGGTGCGCCTCACGCCGGGCGTTGAGGTCCACCGGCTGCTGTCGAGACAGCTCGGCGGCTGCACGCTGCATCAGGCGCTGCTTGAAGTCCGGTGAAGGGTCCATCTCCGGCGCCGCTCGGGCCAGGGCCTCGCGATCCAGGCGCACCATCACCGAACATCGCTCGCAGCGCGCGGCGTGCTGCTCGAAGTGGACGAGCTCCTGGCCTTCCAGGACGTCCAGGGCCGCGAGGCCGGCGAGTTCCTCAAACTCCTCGGTGTGGTCATCGACAGGGGGACGAGCCATGCAGCAGCGAGAGACTACAGCACCAGTTGACCTGACCCGTTGTACGTGCGCAAGCGCCGTCTGGATCACTCACGCGTGCGGGTGGCGTGCACGTGGGGCGCCGTTGTGGCTGCTGGCGATCCGCCAACGACTGCTAGACTCCGTGGCACAAGCAGCTTCGCAACGTGAACAAGCAGCATCTGACCTGGACGCAAATCGAGGATCTCGCGATCCGCCTGGCGGACCGTTTGCCAACCGATTACGACGTCATGCTGGTGATCACCCGCGGTGGAATGGTGCCTGCGTGCATCATCAGCGAGCGCTTGAACCTGCGCAACATCCTGGTCGCGGCCGTCATGTTCTACACGTCCCAGGAGCGCACCCTCGAAAAGCCCATCTTCCTCCAATTCCCGGCGGATCCGCTGCTGAACGGTCGGCGAGTCCTCGTCGTCGACGACGTGTGGGATTCGGGCCGCACCATCATGGCCGTCAGCGAGCGGGTGCGCGCCGCGGGCGGCGACCCCGAGACCGCCGTGCTGCACTACAAGCCGACTCGCACGGCGTACTCGGACGTGTGTCCCGACTACTACGTCGACGATACCGACGCCTGGATCGTCTACCCCTGGGACGTGGGTGAGGCGAATGTGTCCAGCGGCGTGCTGGAGTCGCTGTCCGAAGCCTGACCGACCGCGCCGTCCGTCCGTCGACGCGCCCGCGCTGACCGCCGACCGTGAGCGCCGCAGTCGTCCGCGGCGTCATCGTCTCGGTCATCCTGGCAATCGCCGTCTCCGCCCTGGTGGTGGCGTGGGGCGATGCGCCGGCCGTCCTCGCCTCAGTGCGGACGTTTCCGCCGCTGCTGATCGTGCCGGTCGTGCTGCTGACGCTGTGGAACTACCTCCTGCGCTGGTTT
>JAFAWJ010000840.1 GCA_019242065.1 Chloroflexota bacterium | reverse complement strand
CTCGTTCCTGCACAGCCGCGACAACTCGTCCGCCGACTCCGCTGGCATCCGTCCGTCCGATTTTCGCTCGACGCTGCCCAATTACATGGCCCGCGACCGTGCGCCGCGCTTTTTCGTCCTGCCCACCGACTACGGCATCCTCATCGGGGCCCGCCGCGACGCGGAGTCCGACTCGTACTACTGGCGCATGACCCAGTTCCTGATGCCTACCTATACGATGATCCCGTCGCCCGTCGGCTCACCGGTGTCGTTCACCGGTGCGACGCCCATGGACGACCGGCAGATGATGGGCTTCACCGTCACCTGGCACCCCGATCGACCACTGAGCGAGGCCGAGCGCGCCCAGATCGAATCCTGGACGGGCGTGCACACCGAGGTGGACCCCGGGACGTTCAAGCCACTGCGCAATCGCGACAACGACTATCTGATCGACCGCGCGGTGCAGCGCTCGGGGGCGTCGTATACCGGTATTCGGGGGATTCGCGAGGAGGACCTGGCCGTACAGGAGTCGATGGGCGGGGTGTGCGATCGCACGACAGAGCACCTGGGCAGCGCGGACCTGGCGGTGATCGCCATGCGGCGGCGGTTGCTCGACGCGGTGCGGGCGCTGCAGGAGCGGGGCGAGGTGCCGTACGAGGCGCGCAACGCGGACAGCTACCGCGTTCGCTCGGCGGCGCTGGTGCTGCCTCGCGACGTGGAGTGGAACACCGGTGCCGCCACAGCGCTGACCGCGTTGCGCTAAATCACATAACAGCTTTGTGTGACGGGCTGTGAGCCACTGACCTACCCTCACTATTGTGAGGAGGGCGCTTGTCGCCGCGTGCGCGTGTCTGCTCGCCACGGCTTGCTCCCCACTTGGGTCCCAGGCGCCCACGCCGGTGCCAGTGCCGCCGAGGCCGGTGCCAACCCAGACGCCCGCGGCGGTGCGCGTCCAGGCCGTCGCACCGCAGCCGCTGCCGTCCACTGTCGTGCGCGCGGCCGCCTCGCCGCGCCCGGCCAGCCTGCCTCTCTCTGTGCTCGCTGGGCGTAGCGGTGCCGACTTACGTGTCAGCCTGGACCAGTCCCTCCAGGAAAACGCGTATCTCACCGCCGCGGTCATGCAAGCCGCGAGTACCGCGCGCCTCGACGAGCTCATCGGCGCCTCGACCATGCTCGACGACAGCACTCTCACCCTGGCCGAAATCGTCGGCGACCTGAAGGGCCAGACCACCGCTCAGATCCTGGCCGACGCCTGGCGTGCGCAGACCACCGACCTGATCGACTACAGCGAAGCGCCCCAGCCGACCCCACCGGCTGACCTCGACCAGCAGCGGACGATCATCGCCGACGAACTCGCCACAGGCGATTTCTCGAAAGACGCGGCTGACACGGTCCTGCAACAACGCACCCAGCAAGAGCTGGCGCTGGCCGACAGCATGACCAGTCACGACACGGGTCAGACGACGCAGCGACTGGCGACGTTGGTCACCAGCGGTGACGACCTGAGTCGGCCGCTCGCGGCTGCTATGGCCAGCCAGCTGCCCAACCTGTTGCCGCAAACCACGACCGGCGCCGACATCGACGTTCGCTTGCATCTGAACAGCAGCCTGCTCGAGCACCTGTATTCGAGCGGCGCGGCGCTCGACGCGGCCGCCGACAATCGCCCGGCCGATGCGCAGGCGTACACGGCCGAGGCGAATCTGGCTGCTGACGACGTCGGCAACCAGCTCGGGAGCATGTATACGCCGGATGTGGGGACGGGGGTGGCCGACCGCTTGCGCGCGCAGACGGCGGCGCTGGTGTCAGACGCTTCGGGCGGCGATCGGCACCAGGCCAGCGCGGAGATCGACCAGTCGCGTGGTCAGATCGATGCGCTGCTGTCGGGCGCCAACTCGTTGCTGGCGCCTGGCCTGTTGACCCAGCAGCTGCGGGCGAGCGATCAGCCGATGCTCACGGCCGCGGATGCGTTCCAGTCACATGACTTTACGACGGCGTACGCGCGCCTACACGAGGCCGCGCGTGAGATGCAGAAGCCCGCGGACACGCTGGCGGTGGCCATCGTGGACCGCTACCCGGGCCAGTATCTGACGCTGCCAACGCCGCGGCCGCGATCCAATTCGCAGGCGTTGAATCGCGGCCCACTGCGCTCTGTGACCGGGCTGAGCCAGCTCGGCGCATCGGCCAACCATCACTGAACGCTGCTCCGCCACCAGAACTCACCCGGGTCGCTGGGCCACCATCACTTGCGTTGGGCGGAGCACGCGGTCGCCCTTGCGGTAGCCCTGCCGCACCACGTGCAGCACGTGGCCTTCAGGCACCCGCGCGCTCGGCGCTGAACCCAGTGCCTCATGCAGGCGAGGGTCGAAGTCGGCGCCCTCGGCCTCGATCATCTCGACGCCCTCGGCGGCCAGCAGGCCGCGCAGGTTGCGCTCGACCAGCAGCAGGCCCTGGCCCCAGCTGGATTGGCGCTCGGCGTCCGAGGCGCTGGCCATGGCGCGCTCGAAGTCGTCCAGGATCGGGAACAGGCGCTGCAGCACCGACAGGCTGGCGTCGCGCGACTGTTGGGCGCGCTCCTCGTCCATGCGGCGACGGTAATTGATGAAGTCGGCCTGGGTACGCTGGGCCAGACGCAGGTACTCGTCAGCCTTCTGTTCGATTTCGGCGAGCTCGGCACGCAGGGTCTCGAGCTCGTCGGTGGCGGCGGGCGCCTCGGGGTCAGGCCTGGCCTGGCCCTCGGGCTGCCCATCAGGGTGAGGGTTGGTGTTGGTTGGAGGGGTAGGGGTTGCTGGTTGATCTTGTTGCACCGACATTGCCCAAAGTATATGATGTGGCGGACAAAAAATGTATCGCGACCCGCATCAAATTTCAGCCAGCACGCCGAGCGGCGCCCGCTCGCGTGCCTCGGATGCACTCTACGTCATCAGTGTCGCGGCTCGACTCGTCGAGATGCATCCCACCACCCTGCGCAAGTACGAGCGCGTCGGCTTCCTCGAGCCCAGCCGTACGCCCGGCCGCACTCGCCTGTACTCCCTGGAAGATATCCGCCGTCTGCAGCAGATCAAACATCTCGTCGAGGAACGCGAGATGAATCTTGCCGGCGTTCAGATGGCTCTAGACTTAACCCAACTGCTCAGTGAAATCTCGAGTGCAATCGATCAAACACCCGATATGGTTACCCTTCAACGCCGCGTCCAGGCTCCACTGCGCGCCGCGTTCGCAACTCTGGGAGCCCATCAATAGTCACATGCTTACATCCCATTTCACATCCACGGTTGCGCCCGCCCACGGCGAACGAAGAAAGGCTAGGTAGAGAGGACGATGGCGAAAGTACTGGGTATCGACCTCGGGACGACCAACTCGGTCGTCGCGATCATGGAAGGCGGCGAGCCAACCGTGCTCGAGAACGCCGAGGGTAGTCGACTGACCCCCTCCGTCGTGGCCGTCAATCCCAAAACCAACGAGCGCCTCGTTGGTCAGGTCGCACGGCGGCAGGCGATCACCAATCCCGAAAACACGATTTTCAGCGTCAAGCGCTTCATGGGCCGCAAGTACGACGACGTCGAAGTCCAGCGCGCCCTCAAAGTGGTGCCCTACAAGGTCACCAAGGCGTCGAATGGTGACCTGCGCGTGGTGATGGCCGGCAAGGACTACAGTCCGCCCGAGGTCTCGGCGATGATCCTGCAGAAGCTCAAGGCTGACGCGGAAGCCAAGCTGGGCGAGAAGATCACCCAGGCGGTGATCACCGTGCCCGCCTACTTCAACGACAGCCAGCGGCAGGCCACCAAGGACGCCGGGCGCATCGCCGGGCTCGAGGTGCTGCGCATCATCAACGAGCCAACCGCCGCGAGCCTGGCGTACGGTCTGGACAAGCAAGGCAAGGACGAAACGATCGCGGTCTACGACCTGGGCGGCGGCACGTTCGACATCTCGATCCTGAGCGTCGGCGAGGGCGTCTTCGAGGTCAAGGCCACCAACGGCGATACGTTCCTGGGTGGTGACGATTTCGACCAGCGCATCATCGACTGGATCGTCGACGAGTTCCGCAAGGACCAGGGCATTGACCTGCGTCAGGACCGCATGGCTCTGCAGCGCCTGAAGGAAGCCGCGGAGAAGGCCAAGATCGAGCTCAGCACTACCCAGAGCACCGAGATCAACCTGCCCTTCATCACCGCCGACGCCAGCGGGCCGAAGCACCTGTCCCTGACCCTGCCGCGCTCCAAACTGGAGCAACTGGTCGGCGACCTCGTCGAGCGCACCAAGGGCCCGGTCGTGCAGTGCCTGAAGGATGCCGGGGTCTCCGCCAAGGACATCGACGAGGTCGTCCTGGTCGGTGGTCAGACGCGCATGCCGGCCGTCCAGGAGATGGTCAAGCAGGTCTTCTCCAAGGAGCCCCACAAGGGCGTCAACCCTGACGAGGTGGTCGCCATCGGCGCCGCCATCCAGGCTGGCGTGCTCAAGGGCGAGGTGAAGGACATCCTGCTGCTCGACGTTACTCCGCTGACGCTGGGTGTCGAGACCTACGGCGGCGTGATGACGGGCATGATCCCGCGCAACACGACGATCCCGACGTCGAAGACCGAAACGTACACCACGGCTGCCGACGGGCAGACCAGCGTGGAAGTGCACGTGCTGCAAGGCGAACGCCCGATGGCGACCGAAAACAAGTCGCTGGGTCGCTTCATCCTCGACGGCATTCTGCCCGCGCCGCGCGGTGTGCCGCAGGTCGAGGTCACTTTCGACATCGACGCCAATGGCATCCTGAACGTCTCGGCCAAGGACAAGGCGACCGCCAAGGAGCAGAAGATCGTCATCCAGTCGTCGAGCGGCCTGAGCGACGCCGAAATCCAGCGGATGGTCAAGGACGCCGAGGAGCACGCCGCGGACGACGCCCGCCGACGTGAGGAGATCGAGCTCCGCAACCACGCCGACAGCGCCCACTACCAGGCCGAAAAGATGCTGCGCGAGCAGGGCGACAAGATGCCCGAGGACCTGCGCACGCAGGTGGCCGAAAAATCCTCGGCCGTCAAGCGCGCGCTGGACGCCAACGACGTCGACGGCATGCGCAGCTCGCTCGAAGAGTTGCAGCAGGCCATGATGGCGGTGGGCCAGGCCGTGTACGGTGCTGGCGGTCAGGGCGAACCCTCGGAACCGGGTACCAACGGCGAGGGTGGCGGCCCCGAGACGCCGTCAGGTACCGTCGAGGGCGAATACCGCGAAGTCTAAGCCCTAAAAATTCGCGAACGCGATGGCGGCCGGCAACACTGGCCGCCATTTTTTTTCGCAAACAGCGTATGGCGGCCGGTAAATACTGGCCGCCATCACTTGCGCAACAGAATGTGGCGGCGTCGGCATGACTGGCCGACGTTTTTGGCTCAGCCGTCGCCGACTGACGGGGTGGTGCCCCAGTCGAACCAGTCGAAGTAGTCGTGGACGAACACGTTGTCGGCGCCGACCAGGGCACGGACCTTGGGCTCGATGCTGCCGACGTGTGACTGTTTGATCGGACACGATTCGCACGCACCCTGGGCATACACGGTGACGTGGTACTCGCCATCGCGCTGCTCGGGCGGCAGGTAGGCCAGCGATGGGCGCCAGCTGGTGACCACGTCTTCGCCCATGACGTCGGCCGCGGCCTGCAGGATCTCGTAGTCGAACTCTTCGGCGCGAATTTCTTCGAGCGCGTCAACAATCTTCTGCAGCATCGGGTCGGACGTCATGCGGGTCGGTGTGCCTTACAGGTTTTTATACCCAAGCGGCGCCCTTACTCAATCGACTTTCCAGAACAAAGCCGGACTCAGCGATGCCGGATTGACTCGGATGTGCTCGGAGGCTGCATGCGCTAGGATGTGCGAATCGCAGCTCCGGGGGGACCACTGTGCGGATTCTGGTCAAGACACGCGCTGCCTTGCCTCAAGCGACGCTGCTCATCGCGGGGACTCGTCTGCCCTTGTCTGCTCAACCGCTTTTCCAGGGCGTGCCCGAGAGTGGCGGTCCGACATGGCACCTGCTTACCAGCACGGACGCCGAGTTGGATTTGCATGTGTGGGATATGTGTCATCAACTGCTGGACCAGGGACTTGGGATCCAGGGAGGGGCGCCCCAGTTTCTCGAGCCAGACCTGGCACAAACGTGGCTAGTCGGGCCACCGGCCGAAGCCGGGCTCGCTCTTACGCAGCCGTGCGAGGTGGCCGCGCCACAGGACACTCGCTTCCCGGCTGGGCCCGCACCGCTGTGGTTTCAAGATGCCGTGCACGGTCAATTCGCCGATGCCGTGGCGGCACTTGGCAGCGTCGACCGTGTCAGCGCGGCAAGAGTGGCGCACTGTGACACGGGCTATGACCCGTCGCACATCGCACTACCCGAGTTCCTCAATCGCACGCTCCAACGCAATTTCGTCGATTCCGACAGACCAGACGACGCCAGCGACAAATCAACCGGCATCGGTGCAAACCTGGGGCATGGCACCGGGACGATCGGGGTCCTGGCGGGGAGAGCAACGCCTGGCCTCGCGGCGATCGGCGCTGCGCCATTCCTCGAGGTCGTACCTTTGCGCGTTGCCAACAGCGTGGTGCTTTTTCACAACAGTGCAATCGCGTCCGCGTTCCTGCACGTGCGCGACCTCTGCGCGGATCCATCTACGCGCGTCGACGTGATCACCATGAGTATGGGCGGCCTCGCCTCGGCCACCTGGGCCGATGCGGTGAACGCCCTGTATGAGGCGGGCGTCTTCGTGGTCACCGCTGCTGGAAACAACATCGACAACTTGCCCACGCGCAATATCGTCTTTCCGGCGCGTTTCAATCGAGTTGTCGCTGCTTGCGGCGTCATGGCTAACGACACGGCGTACGCGGACCTGACCTCGGGGCTCATGGCGGGCAACTACGGGCCCACGAGCAAGATGCGAACGGCGCTTGCCGCGTATACCCCCAACGCACCGTGGGCTCGGTTTGGATGCGATGAAACGATCGATCTCAATGGTGCCGGCACCTCGTGCGCTACACCACAAATAGCCGCGGCGGCCGCCATATGGATTCAGCAGAACAGGTCCAAGCTCGACCAATACTCGGCGCCCTGGATGCGCGTGGAGGCGGTGCGCAAGGCACTGTTCGACAGTGCCCACCCGAGCGATCAGACGCGCCTCGGTCGTGGCGAGGTACGGACGCATGACGCCCTCAATCAGCAGCCGGCGTCAGAGTCGCAATTGCGGGCAGAGGCGCCTGATTCCGCGTCGTTCTCCTTCCTGCGCGTTCTCCTTGGGGTCGGCCTGGCCGCTACGGACACCCGCCAGCAAATGCTCGAGCTAGAGGCTTTGCAGCTGTCCCAATCGGCGCGGATCGAGCAAATTCTGCCCGACCCGGGTGTCGATCCGGCCAGCCTGCCCAGGGACGATCTGGAGCGACTGAGGGAGGCCCTGATCGAGCATCCGAATGCGTCACAGACATTGCGCACTGCGCTTGGCGCCGCGTCGCGTCCGCCGCTTGTGCCCGTGCCATCACCGGTGCAACCGCTCACAGCCGTCGAACGACTCCACCTCGCGCATGCGACCAGCCCTCAGCCGCCGCGGCCGACGCGGCGGCGTTTGCGGGTGTATGCCTACGATCCGTCGCTCGGCACTCAACTGGAGACGCTGGGAATAAACCAGGCGGTGCTGGACGTGATTTGGGAAGATGGGCTCCAGCCGGGGCCTGTGGGCGAATACCTCGAGATCGTCGATGTGGACCCCTCCAGCCAATGCTGCTATGCGCCGGTCGATCTCAACGATTCGAGCCTGTTGGTGGCTGACGGGCTCAATCCGCAGGAGAGCAATCCACAGTTCCAACAACAGATGGTGTACGCCGTCGCCATGCGCACCATCGAACACTTCGAACGAGCATTAGGCCGGCGTGCCCTCTGGTCACCACGACTGGTGACAGTTGACGGCCATACACAGGAGCAGTACGTCCAACGGCTTCGGATTTACCCTCACGCACTCCGCGCGGCGAATGCCTACTACAGCCCGACACAAAGAGCGCTGTTGATGGGCTACTTCTTCGCGTCTGCCGACGACGCGCCGAGCGTCGTGCCAGGCGGAACCGTTTTCACAGCACTGTCCTCCGATATCGTGGCGCACGAGTCGACACACGCGCTCCTCGATGGCCTGCACCGCCGCTTCCTGGAGCCCACCAACCCGGATGTGCTGGCCTTCCATGAGGCATTTGCTGACATTGTCGCACTATTTCAGCACTTTTCAATTCCGGGTGCGCTCAAGCAGGCCATCAATACCACGCGTGGCGATCTCAGTATGGACAATACGCTGGTGGAGCTCGCGGTACAGTTTGGGCAGGCGATCGGGAAGTACGCAGGCCTGCGAAACGCGATCGGCAGCTTTGACAAGAGCACGAACCACTTCACACACAAGACGCCATCTACGACCGACTACACATCCACGACGGAACCGCACGATCTCGGCTCTGTGCTGGTCGCCGCGGTTTTCGACGCATTCCTGCAGATCTATCGCAGCCGCGGAGCAGATCTCATCCGGCTAGCTACGCGCGGCAGCGGGATTCTGCCACGCGGGGCGATCTCCGTGGATCTAGTCGAGCGACTGGCAGACGAGGCTGTCAAAGCGGCGGCACACGTTCTGGACATCTGCGTTCGAGCACTTGACTACTGTCCGCCGGTCGACATTACGTTCGGCGAATATCTGCGTGCGCTGATCACCGCTGATCGCGACCTCGTGCCTGAAGACCAGCGCGGGTACCGTGTCGCGTTCGTTTCCGCTTTCCGCTCTCGTGGCATTTACGCGGCGAACGTGAAGTCATTGTCCGTCGATAGTCTGGCCTGGGAGCCGCCGCCGCTGCCGCTGCGGAACACCGCCAGGGTTCTCGAGCAACTGTCGCTCGATTGGGACCTGATGTCCGATCGCAGACAGGCGTATACGTCATCCCGCCACAATGCCTTTCTTCTGCACCAGTGGCTGCACGACTCGACCCAGGTCTCCGACGAGGAGCTCGACGTGCTCGGGCTGAGTCGTGCTCCAGGTGCGCGTCAGATCGGTAACGTGGCTGGCACCCTCCACCCGATCGAGGTTCATTCAGTTCGGCCGTGCCGACGGGTGGGACCCGACGGACAGTTGCAGTCCGACGTGGTCATCGAGATCACGCAGAGCTTCCATCCCGACACTGGACCCGGCGGAGTATTTCGTGGCGGATGCACGCTTCTAGTCGACCTTCGACAGAAACAAGTGCGCTACACCGTGCTCAAGCGTGTCGATCAGCAGGTCCGGTTCGAAAAACAACAAGCCTTCGCGCAGCTCAGGTTAGACCCACTGCATGCGAGCTACTTCACCAGGTCTGATGACGACGCCGAACCATTTGCCCTCCTTCACCGGGCATTCTGAACAATCCAGAAGGAGCTGAGCGAGTGCCGGCTGATTTTAGAGTGAAGATCCGAATGTATCGCCAGGGACTGGGCGACTGCTTCCTGATCACGTTGCCGCGTGCGGATGGATCCAACTACTTCATCTTGATTGATTGTGGAGTCGTCCTCGGAACCGCGAATGCTCAAACCGAGATGACCAAGGTGGTCTCAGATGTTGCGGCGGTCACTGGTGGCAAATTGCACCTGCTGCTGGCCACTCACGAACACTGGGACCACCTTTCGGGGTTTCTGCAGGCGTCCGCCCAATGGACAGGCATCACCGTCGACAGCGTCTGGTTGGCATGGACTGAAGACCCGACAGACGAGCTCGCCAAGCAGTTGGCAGGCGAACGTCACCAGGCCCTGGCCAGTTTGCGTCTCGCGGTGGAGCGTCTGCAGCTCGCCGGGGATACTGACAAGGCGCAGGCGACGAGCTCGCTGCTCGAGTTCGCCGGTGACGGACAGGGTGAGAACACGACCGCGGCGGCTCTAGACCGTGTACGGAAACTCTCGCCCAATGTGCGGTACTGTCGACCGGATGATCCACCGGTGGAGCTGAACGATCCACACGTGCGGCTGTACGTCATGGGGCCTCCTCGCGATCCGCATCTCATCCGCAAGATCCTGCCGTCCGGCAGCTCTGAGACGTACGCAAGGGCATTTGCCGCTATGGAAGGCGATCTGGATCCGGTGCTCACCGCGGATACCCCAGAAGCTCCGTTCAGTGCGCTGTACACGATCCCCGTCGCAGTTGCACAGCAAATGACGTTCTTCGGAGGAATGTACTGGGGGGCTGATTCCTGGCGTGGCATTGACGCGGCGTGGCTGGGGGATTCGTTTCAGATCGCGCTGCAATTGGATAGCGCAACCAACAACACCTGCCTGGTACTTGCCCTGGAACTCGAGAACGGCGACGTGCTGCTGTTTCCAGGTGATGCCCAGGTTGGCAATTGGGAGTCATGGCAATCCCTTACCTGGAATGTGGCTGACGGAACAGTGTCCGGTCCGGACCTGCTCAAGCGCACCATCATGTACAAAGTCGGGCACCACGGCAGCTTCAACGCGACGCTCAAGGAGCACGGACTGGAGACGATGACCTCGCTGGACGTCGCGATGGTGCCTGTCAATCACCAGATGGCTCTCCAGAAGCACTGGGACAACATGCCATTACCGGAGTTGTTGGATGCGCTTAAAACCAAAGCCAGGGCTGGCGTCGTTCGGGCCGACGAAGAAATCCCGGCGGTCGCCCCGTTAGACGCTGCCACCGACCTCTACTATGAAATCAAATTATAGTCGAAAGCTGTTCGCGACCTGACCAGTTGGGGGATTTCGCTATGAGCGCCTCTCCGAGTGCCACGACTCCGCCCACCGGTCCGACGGTAGTCGAGTTGCGGCGCGAGTTCCCGATGCAGACGAGCTTCGTGCTGCTGGTCGTTGTCGTCATCGTTGGCGTGCTGTTGGGCGGCTTTGTGCTGGCTCCGACGCCGCCGGGCTCCGGCTCCAGCACAGGGAACCTTGCAACCGCCGCCGCAACCGGCACCGCGGTCCTGGCAATCGTGGGCGGCGCCGCGGTGGTCATCGAGCGCGTGCTCGAAGCCTTCTGGAGCGTCGTCGACTCGACGACCGGTGGCTGGTGGCCATTCTACCTTGTGCACGACAAGATCAATGACTGGCTGGCCAACTTCGCGGCATTAGTCACCCCGTACGTGACGAATCTGAACAACGCGAGCCAGAAACTTCAGACGCTGGCCGGCAATGAGGCAGAGTTGAAGGCCAAGGCAGATGCCGCGCTTCAAGCAACCAGCGCTCTTTCAGGCAACTTGACTGCACTCGCTATGGAGGTACGGAACACAAAGCTGGGCAACGATCAAAAGCTCCAGTATCTGCTCACAGAGTCGGCCAGCCGTATAAATAGCGTGTTGATCGCGCATCCCGACCTCGGGCAGCACCTCGATTCCCGAATCGACCTGGCCACGTCGCTGACCAACGATGTCAACAGCTTCCTGACCACGTTTCAAGACAATCCCCCGCGACGGATGATCAGCCTGGTGGTCGGTTGCCTCCTGGGTTACGCGATCGCCCTGGTACTCCGCCTGGACATGTTCCTGGCGCTTGGCGTGCCATTGACGCTTGGCACGGGCTCCGTAGTGTGGAGCGCAGGCGTGCCGCTGACTGGTCTGGTCATGGGCCTGGGTTCGAATCCGACACATGAGCTGATCCAAGCGATTCAGCAGTACAAGCAACAAGCGACAAGTGGACCCGGTTCCACGACGACCACATCGACGACCACGGCGGTGCCAGGGACGTAAGGCCCAGTCGGATCTGGCGCGCACCGCCAACCACTCACTAGCCGGCATTGACAGTCCGCGGCATTTGGACTAGTGTGGCGGCCTGGAAGGGGGGGTGGAATGCCGGGCTGGTACATTCACATGGATGCCGCGCGCCAGGCGATCGGCAACCTGGACAAGAACGCCAACGCGGGCGCGATTCTCGCCAGTGACACTGGCCTCACCGCGGCTCAGTTGCAGGCGATTGCTACGGCAAATCCCGCGTACTTCTACCTCGGTGCAATTGGACCGGACATCTTCTTTCTCCTGCCGGACTTCAAGCCGCCAGCCGGCACTGCGCTCTGGGGCGCAGCCAACCTGATCCGCGAGCTGTTCACCTGGTGGGACGACAACTTTCTCGGTCCCTACGAAGACATTCTCGGCCCCATCGCCGACAATCTGTCCGACGAGTTCAGCTCCCTGAGCGGCGGCCTGTCGGATGAGCTGTCGTCGATGTTCGGGGAAGCGATCCAGTATCTGATCAACTTCGTGCTGGTGTTGATCACCCGCCAGTACGACATTTTCGGTCTTCTCTCCAGTGGCGTGCCGCAGGGGTTTGACGAGCAGACGTTTTTCTGGAGCGACATGTTCCACTACCGCAAAACCTACGAGTTCGCCCATCAGCTGTGGACCAACGCGACGACGGACGCCCAGCGCGCCTTTGCTCTTGGCTGGATGACGCATCTGGCAACCGACGTCGCTGGCCACTGCTTCGTCAACGAAAAATGCGGCGGACCCTATCGTCTCCACTGGCAGCG
>JAFAWJ010000581.1 GCA_019242065.1 Chloroflexota bacterium | reverse complement strand
GCAAAAACTCTATGCGAGCAGTTACCTGGCACGGCAAACGTGACGTACGTGTCGACGATGTGCCTGACCCGCGCATCGAGCAGCCGACCGACGCGATCGTGCGCCATCACGTCGACCGCCATCTGTGGCTCCGATCTGCACCTGTATGAGCTACTCCCACCCTTCCTGAAAGAAGGAGACATCCTGCGCCATGAGGCGATGGACATCGTCGAAGAAGTCGGCAGTGCCGTCGACCAGATCAAACCGGTGACCGAGTGGTGGTGCCGTTCAATATCTCAGATGTCTTGCCGACCGCGTGGCAGCTTCGCCGTGTTCGGACTCGGGCCGATCGGTCAGATGAGCCCTCGCATCGCGCGGCACCGAGGATTTCGCGTGATCGCGATTGACCTGGTGCCCGAGCGCCTCGCGGTGGCACGCGAGCACGGCATTGAGGTCCTGGACGCGGCCTCGGACGAAGACGTCGTCGCGGTGCTCCGCCGACTTGACCGACGGCCGCGGACCGGATGCGAGCATCGACGCGGTAGGAATGGAGGCCCACGGCGCGCCCATCGCCAAGGCGGCGCAAACCGCAACGTCAGACCCTTGTCGAAGACGTTGCGGATGGGGCAGGCCCACGTCAAACGCTGGATCGACGACCTGCTGCCACTGGTGTTGGACGACGCCGACCCGCTTGCCGTCCAGCACCTCACGACACATCAGGTCCCGCTCACGAAGGCGCTCGAGGCGTACGCCATGTTCCAGCACAAACAAGATGGAGCGATCAAGGTGGTACTCAAACCATGACTACGCAACCCTCTTCTCACGACCTTTCACCGTCGTTCCCAGAGTCATGAGCAGCCGATCATGCGTACTGTCCTCCGGACCCTGCTTGGAAGCTTCCTTCTCACGACTGGCGTAGGGCATCTCACCATCGCGCGTAAGGACTTCCAGGCCCAGGTCCCGCGCTGGCTGCCGCTGCCGCCCGACACGGTTGTCCTCGCATCAGGAGTTGTGGAGCTTGCACTTGGGGCGGCGCTCATACTCCTGGCCAGCTATCGGAAGTTGGTGGGTGCGGTCGTTGCCGCCTTCTTCGTCGCCGTGTTTCCAGGGAACGTCTCGCAGTACAGACACCGTCGCAACGCGTTTGGATTGGATACTGATACGAAACGCCTGCTGCGCCTTGCCGCGCAACCGCTGCTGGTGCTGTGGGCCATCTGGTCAACCTGGACAACGCCACGGCGGTGATTGGATGCGCTGCCCGACCTACTCGGGTGGCGCAGAGTGGGACTCGATAGCGTGTCGCACCCACGCCCGAGTGTCCCGCGCCGACGACGTCTCATCGCCCTCCACCTCGCACAATTCATCCGCGAGTTCGGCGTCCTTCAGGATGGCGCGCACCCAATTCGTCGTGGCATATGGGCGCAGTGCAGATCGAGCATCGGCACCAGATTTGGGCATCCCCAGCAGGGTTTCATGGTGGCGCGGTCGTGGTCCAGTCCGCGCGGCGACGAAAAACTGGCGGCGGCGTCCAGCCGACGGCCGGTGACGAGGATGGCGATCGTGGAGGCGTCGACCTGCCGTCGGCAGCCAGCGTTCCATCGTATTCGCAGGCGAGGACTCTAAAGCGCATACGCTCAATGCGACATGCAAGTCACATTGTGTGCGACTGCGATCGGAACGCCGGTGTGGACCGATCAGGCGGCGTGGTCCGAAGGCTTGAGCACGATCTTGGTGAACTCACCGTCGCGCTGGTCGAAGTGGCGGTACGCCTCCGCCGCGTCGTCGAGGGGTAGGTGGTGGCTAACGATCTGTCCCGGCTGTGCGCGGCCCGCCGAAATCTCGTCCCGCAGGTAGGCGTTGTAGCGCTTGACGGGGCACTGCCCGAATCCAATTGTCAATCCTTTGTTGAAGATTTGGCCGAGCGGCATTTCGAAGATGCCCTGCTGCGCGTGTGGGTCGGACGCACCCGGATCCTGGGGTAGGTACACGCCGACGACGCCCAGTCGACCCGTCGCATTGGTCACGCGTATCAGGTCTTCGAGGACCTGGGTCGGTCGCTCCTGCCCGGGCTGGCTGCGATCGCGGGCCTGGTAGCCGACGGCGTCGAGTCCGCACATGACGCCGGCAAGCTTGTCTTCGCCCGGTCGCCACGAGTCTCGGATGCGAGGATCCTGCTTGCGATACTGCATGATCTGTTCGACCGGATCGCCTTGCTGGAAGTTGATGGGGATTCCGCCAAAGCGCTCCGCCTTGTCCAGGCGACCCGCGACGGAGTCCACCACGAAGACCTGGGATGCGCCGCGCAGCAGGGCGCTATGGGTCGCCAACAAGCCGACCGGACCGGCGCCGAAGACGGCCACGCTGTCGCCTGGTTCCACTTGCGCCAGCTCGGCAGCGTGATAGCCGGTGGGAAAGATATCCGACAGCAGCAAATAATCGTCTTCGAGTGCATCGTCGGGTTCGCCCGGCAGGAGCAGACAGTTGAAGTCGGCAAATGGCACGCGCAGTAACTCGGCCTGTCCGCCGCGGTACGGCCCCATACCCACGTAGCCGTAGCCAGCACCCGGGCTCTCCGGGTTCATCGTCGTGCAGCCCGGCACCCAGCCCCGCGTACAGTTGAAGCACACGCCGCAACCGATGTTGAAGGGCATCACCACGCGATCGCCGCGACGCACGCTCTGCACGGCCGGGCCCACGTCCTCGATCACGCCCATGTTCTCGTGGCCCATGACCATGCCCGGTTTCGCGGCGGTGCGTCCCTCGTACATGTGCAGGTCACTGCCGCAAATGGCGGTCGACGTGATGCGAACCACGGCGTCGGTGGGCGCCTCGATGCGCGCGTCTTCCACCTCCTCGACCGCGACCTGACAGCTTCCCTTGTAGACAACGGCTTTCACATCGGCCCGCGGCCGCAATGGATGTGCCAGGACGTCCACGAAATACGTGTGTACTTTTACATGACGTCGTCGGACGGCAGGCTGGCACACCTGGTGCGATCAGGTGCTCACCCGCTCATGGAGACGACGCAGCATACAGTTGCCAGTTCCGATTCGGATTCCGATTCTGAACCCGGCGTCCGTCGCATTGCCCCCCACGTTTTCTCGGTGGCCGGCCAGGTCCCGCCGACCAGTGGATTGGGCCGAGTCATGCGCCGCGTCCGCGCACTCATCCTCGGTCCGCCGCTACCCAGTCGCGCGCAGCAAGCCGAGCGTCTCACTGTCCTGGCCGCGGTGGCGCTGATCGGCTCGGACATGATCGCCTCCAGTGTCTATGGCCCCGAGGAGATGATCCTCCACCTGGGTGAGGCCGGTCCGGCGGGCATAGCGTGGGCCTTTCCGATCACCACCGGCATCGCGCTGCTGCTCGCCATTCTGGCCGTCTCGTACCTGCAGACGATCAAGGCATACCCGAACGGCGCCGGCGGTTACATCGTCGCGAAGGACAACTTTGGCCCGCTGCTGGGAGTGATCGGCGCCGCCGCCCTGCTCATCGACTACACGCTGGACGTGGCTGTCTCCATTGCCACCGGCATCCAGTCGCTGACCTCTGCCATCCCACAACTCGCAGATTGGCGGGTGGTGCTGTGCCTGGCGGCGCTGGTGCTCATTACGCTCGCGAACTTGCGCGGGATCCGCGCCGCCGGGCTGCTGCTGTCGGCACCGGTGTACATCTACGTGCTCGGCACGCTTGGTGTGCTCAGCTTCGGCGTCGTGCTGGCACTCCGCGGGGCGCTGCCGGCGTATACCCCACCCGATTCCATGACGGCCGCCCTGGCCACGCAATCGGCAGCCGATGCCACCGCGGCCGTTGGCGTGCTGCTGTTGCTGCGGGCCTTCTCGTCAGGGGCGGTCGCGCTGACTGGCATCGAAGCCATCTCCAACGGCGTGCCGTACTTGAAGGAACCGTCGAGCAGCAACGCCAGCCGCGCCCTGGTCATCATGGCGGCGCTGTTCGCGACGATGTTCCTCGGCATTGGCTTCCTGGCCAGCCAGCTCGGCGTTATGGCGGACCCGAGCGAAGTCGAGACAGTGCATTCGCAGATCACGCGCACGCTCGTGGGGCGCGGACCAATCTTCCTGGTGGTCGAGGGCGCCGCGCTGCTGATGCTGGTGCTGGCTGCCAACACGGGCTTTGCCGACTTTCCGCGACTGCTCGCGCTGCTGTCACAGGACAGCTATTTGCCGGGGGCATTCGCGACTCGCGGCCGGCGGCTGGCCTTCTCGAATGGCATCCTGACGGTCGCGGGCGTCTCCGCCGTGCTACTGGTGGCCTTCGGCGGCAGCTTGAACGCACTCGCGCCCCTGTTCACCATCGGAGCCTTTCTGACCTTCACCCTGTCCCAGGCAGGCATGGTCCAGTACCACCGCCGCCACCGCGAGGCTGGCTGGCACTGGCGCCTTGCAGCCAACGCGCTGGGTGCGTTGACGACAGCCGTCGTACTGGTGGTGGTACTCGCCAGCAAGTTCCGGGACGGAGCGTGGCTCATCGTGATCTGTTTGCCGATTCTGGTCTATGCGTTACATGCACTCGGAACCCACCAGCAGCGGCTCAAGGCCATCGCGGCAATTGACGCGTCGAACGCCGCCCAGTTTGTTCAGGCGATCGCCGAGCGCACACA
Source organism: Chloroflexota bacterium (assembly GCA_019242065.1). Next base: position 2,002 of record JAFAWJ010000581.1, on the reverse strand, counting down.
GCACAAGGTGCTGGTGCCAGTAGCTGGCCCGGATCGGGTGGCGTTGCATGCGCTCGGCTACCTGCTGTCGCTGCTCGGAGAGTGGCCGGTCGTCGAGACGCGTGCGCAGATCAATGGCCACGCCGTGCGGCCCCCGATCGAGGCCCTGCACGTCACGGATGACCTGGAGGCAGGCGCGAAGCTGCAGCAGGACTGGCAATCTCTCGGCCTACCAGTGCCGCTCGTGCTTGTCGAGTCGCCGCGGCGCGATACGACGGCGGCACTGCTGCAGTACATCGCACACGCCCAGCGTGAGTCCGACGGCCGGACACAGGTAACGGTCGTCATTCCGGAGACGACGACGCGGCGCTGGTGGCACCCCCTGGTACGCAACTATCTCGGCTCACGCTTGAAGCTCGAGTTGCTCTCTCGTCCGGATGTGAGTGTGATGAGCGTCCCGCTCACCATCAACGATTAGCGACCTGTGGTTGTGCGCCGCGACGGAACCGCGAGGGACCGCACATCGGACGGCCACCGGCGAGATTTCTGCCCGCCGTGCGTCGATCAGGTGGAGAGCGGCGTCGCGAACGCCACTCTCCGTCATGGCCGCCCTGGCTGATCAGGACGCTGGAGTCGGGTGCGGGTGGGGGCCGCCTCGCCACTGGCCGGTCGTGCTCGAAGAGGTATGGTTGACCAACCGCGTCACGCGGTGGGTGACCTGCGACTTGCGATTGGCAGCCTGGTCCGCGGTGATCCGGCCGGCCGCCAGGTTGGCGTCGATGCGCTGGTCGGCGGCGGTCGTCAGCGCCTTGATCACGGCGTCTGGAGTGGAATTGTGCTTCGGAGCCAGAAATGATGGCCGGAGGGGCGCGCCTGCGCTGTCGGTGTGGCGGTGGGCGCTGATTGGGCGTTGACCACGCCGATCCCGGCTCCCAGGAGAACTGTCGCGCTAAGAACGGCCGCCGCCGTCCGCTTCAAAAGGAGTGTGTGCATACGACAGCCAGTCTCCATCACGCGCACGGGAGAATTCTGCGAGAACCTGAGAGATTTCCGAGAGCCGCGTCTCTTACCAGTGCCACCTGCCGAGCCTGAACTTGCAAGTCAGCCCCAGCGGCTGCTGGTGGTCGACGACGAACCCACGCTGGCTGAATTGCTGGCGTCCACACTGCGCTTCGCGGGCTTCGCGGTCACCTCGGCTGCCTCCGGCGCCGAAGCGTTGGCGGCGGCGGAAGAGGCGACGCCCGACCTGGTGTTGCTCGACGTCATGCTGCCGGATATCGACGGCTTCGACGTGCTGCGGCAGCTTCGCGGCCAACGCCTGCCGGTGCGCGGCGGGCTCTCCGGTCACGTGCCGGTCATGTTCCTCACCGCGCGCGGCAATACCGAAAGTCAAGGGGCTGATGCTCGGCGGCGACGACTACGTCACCAAGCCCTTCGACCTGGAGGAACTGATCGCGCGCATCAAGGCGGTCCTCCGACGGACCAGCTGCGCGGGTCTCGGAACGCTCGTCGTCGCCGACCTGGAGCTGGACCCCGACAGCCACGAGGTGCGGCGCGCGGGCCAGCCGGTCCGCCTGTCGCCGACGGAGTTCAAGCTCCTGCACTACCTGCTGGCCAACGCCGGGCGCGTAGTGTCAAAAGCGCAGATTCTGGAGCACGTCTGGGAATACGACTTCGAGGGCGGTCCGAGTATCGTCGATAGTTACATCAGTTACTTGCGTCGCAAAGTCGACGCGGGGGAGCCGAAGCTGATTCACACCGTGCACGGTGTGGGCTTCGCGGTGCGCGTACCACGCGCATGATCGCCGACGCAGACGCCACCACCAGGTCCGCCGCAACCACAAGGGACGTCCATCCAGTGCGCGGCAGGTGGTTCTCGGCAACCGCCCGACTTTCGCTCCGCGTGCGCCTGATGCTCCTGGCGGTCCTCCTCCTGGCAGTGGGACTCACACTGACCAACATCGTCCTGGTGGGCGCGCTCCAGCGCTACCAGATCGACCGTCTGGATCGCCAGTTGCAAACC
>JAFAWJ010000179.1 GCA_019242065.1 Chloroflexota bacterium | reverse complement strand
CCTGACGGATGGCGCGTCGGTCGGCGGCCAGCAGGTCGGCGATCGGATAGCCGAGGATGGCTCGCGCACTCGATGCGTCGGTAACGATGAAGCATCGTCTTCGAATGTGTACGAGGCGTTCCATTCGATAGCGAAGCGAGTTGCTGTTTCGACGATCTGGACTGGCAGACGATCGCCAGCATTGGGACGGGCGGCGGGTCGCGCCACTTCAGCCGATCGCCAAGGCCAACAGCCTTAAAGGCGAGCGGATCAGTCCGGTGGCACCACGTGCAGTTGGCCTTCTGCGGCAGAAGCCCGAGGGACCTCCGGAGTTACAGCTGAACGCAAGCCACCAAGAACCTCGTCCGCAAATGCGCTGAGCTCAGATACGAGTTGGTCGTGCCGTTCGAACACGCTCATATGCCCACCGGGTTGCAGACGCGCGAGCCGCGCATCACGCATGCGCTCGACGATGGACGTGGCCGTCTCTGGCACGATAAGCCGATCGAGGTGCCCGGTACAAACCAGCGTCGGCACAGGCACCGATGCGAGGGTGCTCGTCGCGTCGTAGTGGAACATGGCCAGTGTCTCGTGCGCCTGCACGCCCGGCCAGGCCAGGGGGTTGTAGCGAGCCGCCAGGTCAAGCTGCCCGCGTGTCTGGCTGCCCGCAAACCCGAAGAACATGCCTAAGAGGTGGGCCGACCCATTCAGGTAGCCGAGCCAACTCATGATCCACACCACTGGCGCGAGCCACTTGGTCACGTGGAGCAACGGTTCGAGAACGGGTTTCTGAATCGAGCGGATAAAGCCCTTCGCGGTGGTCGTCCGAGCGGGGTTCGTGTGGCTCGTGTCGACGAGCGCCAGTCCGCGTACCTTCGCGCCCAGGTGGTCCGGGAAGAGACGGCAGAAGGTGAGCACGACCATGCCCCCCATGCTGTGCCCAGCCAGCAGCGTCGGTTGCTCGGACGCGAGGCCAAGGACAGCCTCCAGATCGCGCGCGTGCCGCTCGAGGCTGTAATCGCCATTGCGCGGCTTGCTGGAATGTCCCAGGCCAGGCATATCCCATACGAGCACCTGAAAGCGCTGGCTCATCGCACGGATCATGTAATACCAGGACGTTCGATTGGCGCCTGCACCGTGGGTAAGCACGACGGTTGCTGCATCGGCGGGTCCGTACCGCTCGACATACAGACTGCTGCCATCGGGTCGCGGCAGACGGATTTCTGAATCGGGTTTCAGCGCGTGCGGCTCGTCCCGGCTTCCAGGATGGAACAGCAGCACAATCCAGCGGCCCAGGAAGCTCCAGCATGTCATGACCAGCCCCAGTGCGAGGTACGTCGTACCGACGAGCACGCCGACGTACCAGGCCCAGAGTATGTACAGGCCTCCGCCGAGCACCGCAAGCGACAGTAGGCCCACCAACCACGTGAACAGGAGCGCAAACGGCGCGAAAAACATGGCGCGCCACCTGAGGCAGGCCACGTGCCAGCAAAGCCGAGAGGCTCGGCACCTGATCTTGCATTCGGACCCGTCGATGGGGATATGTGGAACTGGGCGACTTGAGCAGCCAGCAGCAGAGACTGGCGTCGATGGCAATGCGCGAAATTCGTATACCCGTTCTTGATCGTGGGAGGCCCTACCGGACTGTGTGCCTCGCTGCTGTTATCGCGCCACGGGGTGCCTCTGATGGAGCGACGTCCCGGCACGTCGGACCAGCCGAAGGAGCGCGGACTCAAGGTCAGGCCGCTGGCGCTGTTCCGAGTGTGGGCATTGACTCGGCGGTGCGTGCAGCGTCAGATGAGTCGGATCGAGCGCCGGACGTCCGTGGGCGCCGAGTGGCGCTGCGAGTGGCTGGGTAACACTCGGCTTGTGTCGTCGCAGGATCGCCGCGCACCTGTGCAGACTCGACGCACTCTGCTCACGACGCGGCGGCGGCGCTGCTGCATGAACTCCATCGTACGGCGCGCCTGCCGAACCCACCGCAACTGCTCCAGGGCATTTCTCTCATCGCCAAGTCATGGCGATCGGGCGCGAGCATGCAATGTCGATACGTCTCGGGAGTACCTGGCGCGTTCGTGGCGCATGCGACCACAACGGCGCGGTGCGCGCGAGCGTGCGGACAGATCGGCTGCACAACGGAACAAGAAGCTCTCGCGGAAGCGTGCAGCCCGGATCGTGATGCGCAGGCTGTCGGGCGATATTGACCTCCCGCGCGTTGGCGTCTCATAGGGGGATCCTGCCGCACAAAGGCGTGGGACATGGCTCGGTACTCGACGGTTTGTCAGCTGCCACGAATGGAGCGGCCTGAAAGACGGGGGCTAGCCCCCGTGTCTCGAGCATGGCCGCACCGCAGCATGGAGCCATGTCGATCAAACACGATCTCCCGAAGCGTCTCACGGTTGGAATGGGTCTCGTCGCGAGCCTGTTGCTGGGGGGCGGCAGCGCGCTGGCCGCGCCGGTTCCGGACCAGGTCAACGTGCCAGGCCTGAACTCCAGCTTGCGAGAAGTTCCGGTTGGACCCGCGAGCTTCTTCACCAGCGTAAAACAGCAGACGTTCACCGCTGCGCAAACGGGTGACCTGGTGGGCATCTGGATCGCCGCGGCCTGCACCGGCTGTGGTGCGGAGCCGAACTCGTTCGTCAACGTCCACGTCAGCACGTCGACGCAGGACGTTCTGCTCGATCCGCCGCTGTCCACCTGGGCGGGCGGAAACAGCGGGAATCTGCAGTACGTGCCCCTCACGAATGCCGTCCACGTGAATGCGGGCGACACGGTCCGACTGACATTCGGGTGCAGCCCCGCCAGCCCGGGTTGCCTGTCATCGTTCTCGCTCGTGGCCACGGGCAACCAGTACGGCGGCGGCCAGCTCGCAGAGGTGTCCAACACTGGCGTGACAACCCCGCTGAACGCAGACCTCGTCCTCATCTCCGAGATGGACAACATCATCGTCGGGCAACCAGCCCAGTCGAGCCAGCCACAGCCACAGCCACAGCCGCATACGACGACGACCATCAACGACACCGACGCTGCTCTCCAGTACAGCGGAGCCTGGGGCTACTATCCCGGTCGCCCAGCCTCGTTCCAGGATCTGCAGAACGACGTGCATGCCACCCTGAACGATGGCGACGCGGTGTCGTACACGTTCACTGGCACCGGCATCGCCTACGTGTCGGAAAAGAGCGACGGCTATGGACTTGTCGACGTGTATGTGGACGGCAAGTTCCAGGCGACGGTGGACGCCAATGCCGCGGGCGTGCACAACCTGGGCAACCAGGTGTTGTTCTCGAAAACGGACCTTGCGGCTGGCCAGCACACGCTGAAGCTGGTGAAGCGCAGTGGCGTATACATGCTGCTCGACGACCTGGTCGTCACTTCCTGAGCATGAGGAAGAGATACGCCAGCCCCCTGCTCCTGCCCATGTGAGCTGTGTGCGGCGACGCCGCGGCGACCGTTCAGATTCGAAGCGGCGTCCGCGAGGCGAAGGATCTTGGGTAAGCCGAGCCAGCCCAGCAGCAGCTGGCTGGCTTTTTCTTTGCGCCAAGCGCCGCCCCGCGGACGACGCGATGCAGCGCGTCTCCCGTTGTGGTCTACTTCGGAACAATTCCCTACACCTGTCGGCCGCCTACCGCCTCTCGATGGTGCCCATTGCCCACCGCGTCCCCGTGGTGCTCTCGCCTTCGATCGGCTCCCCGCGCGGCAGTTCCGTCCTGCCGCCAAAAAAATCTCGGGTAACTCAGCATTGAGCCGCGGCGAGAACCGCATCGGCAGCGTCCCACACGCGTCGAATCCAGGCGATGTGAAATCCTCGCAGGCTGGCCCGCCCAGTTCCACCCGCGTGCGCGCTGCGACTGCTCATAAGGCAACGCTGGCGCTCCTGACACGCCCACAACCCGACTGCAGACACACGGCAGAAATTGACCCATGCCTGAGACCCCCGGATCCGCGAGAGAGG
>JAFAWJ010001128.1 GCA_019242065.1 Chloroflexota bacterium | reverse complement strand
CTTCCATGCCAATTTCTGGGGTACCCGCGGGATCCTAGGCCAGATCGAGCCAGGCGAGCTCGGGTCGCTGACCGACGACGACGGGGTGTCGATCGCACGGGCGATGGGTGAGGTCGGCCTGCCGCCCGAGCGCTTCCGTAACGCGGTCCGCACCGATCTGGATGCGTTCGTCGAGCTACACATCGAACAGGGCCGCATCCTGTATGACGAGCACCTGCCGCTGGGTATCGTCGACGCCATCACCGGTCTGTACCGCTTCCGCGTGACGCTGGAGGGCCGCACCGATCACGCCGGGACCACGCCGATGGACCTGCGTCGCGACCCGCTGCAGGCGGCGGCGCTGTTTGCTTCCGAGATGACCCGCCTGGTCGCCGAGGTTGGCCGGCCGGCGGTGGTCACCAACGGCTGGTGGGACGTGCGGCCTGGCGCCTGGAACATCGTGCCGGGCCACGTCGAGTTCTCGGTCGACCTGCGGCATCCCGACGAAGCCAGCAAGCAGCGACTCGCGGCGCAAATCCGACAGCTTGGCCAGGACATCGCCGCCGAGCGCGGCGTCAGCATCGAGTACGAACTGGCCAGCGACGTGTCGCCGATGGCCATGGATGCCAGCGTCAAAGCCGAGCTGCAGGCAGCGGCGGACGCGTGCGGTGTGCAGTGGATTCCGATGATCAGCGGCGCCGGGCACGACAGCCAGGTGATGGCCACCGGCGTGCCGACGGCGATGCTGTTCGTGCCCAGCGTCGAGGGTCGTTCGCACAGCGCCGCGGAGTACACGACCCCCGAAGACGCCGCGCGGGGCGCCACGGTTCTGGCCGTCGCCTTGCAGCGGCTGGCGTACTAGGATCGGGCGCGTGGGGCCGCTCGCCGGGGTGCGCGTGGTGGCCTGGGAGCAGGCGGTGGCCGCCCCGCTGGCGACGCGCCACCTGGTGGACCTCGGCGCGGACGTCATCAAAGTCGAGCGACCGGGCGGCGGGGATTTCGCGCGCGCGTACGATTCGGCGGTTCACGGGCTGAGCGCATATTTCGTCTGGCTCAACCGCGGCAAACGCAGCATCGTCCTCGACCTGAAGGCGGCCGACGACCGGCGCGCGTTCGACCTGTTGCTGGAACGCGCCGACGTCTTCGTCCACAACCAGGGCCCGGGTGCGGCCGAACGGCTGGGCTGCGCATATGCCGATCTGAAAGTCCGCAATCCGCGGCTGGTGGCCTGCTCGATCTCGGGGTACGGTCCCGACGGGCCGCACCGCGATCGCAAGGCGTATGACCTGCTGTTACAGGGCGAGGCGGGCGTCATCGACCTGACCGGCACCGATGACGCGCCAGCCAAGATCGGCATTTCGGTGGCCGACATTGCCAGTGGCATGTACGCCTTCAGCAGCATCCTCGGGGCGCTGTATCAGCGTGTCAACTCCGGTGAGGGGGCCGACATCCAGATCTCGATGCTCGAAGCGCTGGTGGAGTGGACGATGCCCGCGGCGTACGTGACGCAGTACACGGGCCGTGCCCCCGAACGTGCCGGAACTCGACATAACTTCGTCGTACCGTACGGCAGCTATCGCGTCGGCGATGGCAGCAGCGTCAATCTCGCCGTGCAGAATGACGGGCAGTGGCGGCGGCTGTGCGCCACGGTGTTGCGCCGGCCGCAGCTCGCGGATGACCCGCGGTTTGTCACCAACGAGCTGCGGCTGAAGCATCGCGAGGTGCTGGAGCCGCTCGTCGAGAGCCTGCTGGCGGACGATACGCGTGCTTCGGTGGAGTCGCGCCTGGCGGAAGCGGACGTGCCGTTTGGCACCGTCAATACGGTGAGCGACGTGCTGAGCCATCCGCAGTTGGCGGCGCGTGAGCGATGGTTCGACATTGGCAGTCCCGTGGGCGAGCTGCGGGCGTTCCACCATCCGATGAACATCGTCGGCCTGGAGCGGCCGGCGATGCGCGTGCCCGCGTTGGGGGAACACACCGAGGAGGTGCTGCGCGAGCTCGGCGTCGGCGACTGAGACGCCGATTTCAGGCGAGCAGGGACTGTCGCGAGAGGAGCCAGTCGTGCGCGACGGGGCCGTGGCCGTGGCCTAACGGCTGCGAGCGGCGAATGGCTTCGCTCACATAACGTTTGGCCTCGCCGACCGCCTCGACGACTGACAGGCCCTGGGCCAGTCCCGCCGCGACGGCTGCCGATAGTGTGCAGCCGGTGCCGTGCGTGTTGGGCGTGTCGAACCGCGGCGACTCGAAGACCGTGAACGTGTGGCCGTCGAACAGCAGGTCCACCGCGTTGGCGCCCTGGCGATGGCCGCCTTTGACGAGCACGGTCCGCGCCCCGAGGCCGACGATCTCGCGAGCCGCTTCGCGGATGTCCGCGTCGGAATCGAGCGAGCGGCCGACCAGCGTCTCGGCTTCGGGATGGTTGGGTGTGAGCACCAGTGCCAGGGGCAGGAGCTCGCGGATGAGCGTTGCCACGGCATCGTCGCGCAGGAGCCGGTCGCCGCTGGTGGCGACCATCACGGGGTCCACCACCAGTTGATTTAAACCCCAGTGACGGATGCGCTCGGCGACCGTGGCGATGATGGCGGCACTCGAGAGCATGCCGGTTTTTGCGGCGTCGACGCCGATGTCGTCGGCGACCGCGTCGATCTGTGCGGCGATGACTTCGGTGGGGACCTCGTGGACGGCGGTGACGCCGAGCGTGTTCTGGGCGGTGATGGCCGTCAGGGTGCTGGCACCGTAGACGCCGAGCGCCTGAAAGGTCTTGAGGTCGGCCTGGATGCCCGCACCGCCGCCCGAGTCGGAGCCAGCGATGGTCATGGCGACTGGTCGGCGCGTGTCCACCACGTGGCGAGTGTAGCGAGCCGCTCACGTGGTAGGTTCATTCCCGTTCCCCGAGAAGGTTCCAAGAGAGGAGGGGGTGCGTGTGACTGATTCATTTCCCAGATTGACCAGCCTGAGCCACGGCGCTGGTTGAGCGTGCAAGCTCAGCAAGCCTGAGCTGGCGCAGGTCC
>JAFAWJ010001038.1 GCA_019242065.1 Chloroflexota bacterium | reverse complement strand
CAACGTCTGGGCGCGTGAGCTAGGTCTGCCGCTGGATCCAGAGCCCGCCATCGCTCGTCAGCTGGCGACCGAACCGCGTCAGGTGGACCTCGGGCGTGCCAACGGCCGTCTGTACCTGGCCGTGGCTTCGGCCGGGCTCGATGCGCGCATCGTCGAAATCATGGAGAGCGATCGCAGTCCCAAACGCCTCGGTCAGCTCGCGTACCCGCTGGTCGCCCTCAGCCTGGCGCCTGAAGTGCGCGGCGTGCGCGCCGTCGTCCGATTCGACGATCAGGCGCCGCTCGAGGTGAATTTGCTGCTCGGCGTGATCAGCAACGGACGCCTGTACGGGGGCGTGTTTCCGTTGCTGCCGCGGGCACAACTGGATGACGGTTTGCTAGATGTCGTGCTGTTCGCCGGCGGCGGAGCCGTCGAAGCGATGTCTCACGCCGCACGGGTCCTGACGGGTCTGCAAGCCAACGGCGAAAACGTCATTCGACGCACGGTGCGTCGGGTGCACATCGATACGCTGGAGCAGAGTCTGCCGGTCCAGTGCGATGGAGACCCACTGGGCAGCACACCGCTGGAAATCGAAGTCATGCCTCAGGCCCTGCGGGTACTGGGCATTGTTGGCTGATACGCGGAAACCGTCAGTGCTCGTCCCAGTGACCGGCGTGCTCCGCATGTCGGTGCCCGTCGTGCACGTAGTCCGTGTGGTCACCGTGGCTCACCGACTCGTGGCCGCACGTGGTGGAGTGGGTGTGGCTGTGATCCGCATGCTGTCCGTGGGTGGTCTCTGACTCCGTACATTCATCCCAGTGCTCGTCGTGCACGTGATGCGCGTGACCGTCGTGCATGTAATCGGTATGGTCGGCGTGGCTGACGGCGGCGTGCCCACAGTCGGCGGAGTGGACGTGCGAATGGTCCTCATGGCTGGAGTGTGAAGGTGATTGGGTCATGGATGAGGAAAATTTTAAGGCCTTGCCGCGCGGCCTTTGCAGTTTTGTGACCTCAGCCGCCTGTTCGGGCGGCGTGTACCGTTGGCCCTCGGGACATGAACGTGCATGAAGCGAAGTGAGACGCGGATCCTGACGACGCACGCGGGCAGCCTGCCGCGACCCGAGCAACTGATCAACCTGAACCGCGCCAGGCTTGCGGGTGAGACGTATGACGCCCGTGGGCTGGCGGCCACGCTGCGCCAGTCCGTCGCCGAGGTCGTCCGCGAGCAACTGGCAGTCGGCATCCAGGTGCCCAACGACGGCGAATTCGGCAATGCGACCCGCGCGGCAGTCGACTACGGCGCCTGGGCCACGTATGTCTTCGAACGCCTCACGGGATTTGAGCTCCCGACGCCGAGTGAGATGTCCGCAAGCGGCTGGCGGGCTGGACCTGGCCATTTCCAATTCGCCGTGCGTCGCCGTGACGAGGTGGCGTTCGATCGTTTTTACAATGGGGACCAGGCGCCGAGTGTCCTGAGCATCCCGCGGCCGGTCTGCGTGGCTCCCGTGAGCTACGTCGGCGAGGAGGCCTTGCACGCCGACCTCGATAATTTCAAGGCGGCTCTCCGCGACGTGCACCCCGAGGACGCGTTTGTCACGTCGGTCGCACCGGGCAGCATTGAGGTTTTTGCGCGCGGCCAGAACCGGTACTACCCCAGCGAGGCGGAGTTCCTCGCGGCGCTCGGCGAGGCGATGCGAGTTGAGTACCACGCGATTGTCGACGCCGGGTTTGTCCTGCAGATCGACGATCCTGGTTTGCCCGACGCGTGGGAGATGCTCACGCCGCAGCCCACGCTTGACGACTACCGCGCGTATGCCATGCAGCGTGTCGAGGCGCTCAACGCGGCGCTGCGCGGCATTCCGGAGGACCGCGTGCGGTACCACATTTGCTGGGGGAGCTGGCACGGGCCGCATACGACGGACATCCCGTTGCGCGATGTGACCGACATGTTGCTGGCGGTCAAGGCCGGGGCGTACGTCGTCGAGGCTGGCAACGCTCGCCACGAACACGAGTGGCAGGTCTGGCAAGACGTGAAGCTGCCAGCTGGCAAGCTGCTCATCCCGGGGGTGGTGAGTCACGCGACGAATGTCGTCGAGCACCCGGAGCTCGTCGCCGAACGCATCCTCCGCTACGCAGGGGTGGTCGGCCGCGAAAACGTGATGGCTGGCACGGATTGCGGATTGGGGGGCCGCATCCATCCGCAGATCGCGTGGGCCAAGCTGCGCGCGCTGTCCGATGGCGCGGCGCGCGCCAGTCAGCAACTCTGGCCTTAGTTCATCGCTCGCGATAGCCGACGGCTACTTGCTGATCGCCGCGCACTCTCCCGTGGCCTGGCCACCCACGATGTTGTAGCCATTACCGTTGAGCGGATCCTCGAGGGTGTCGCCAAACTGCGCCGGCGGCGTGTTGCCCGAGCAGCTCAGGTTGCCGCCGACGGTGTTGTCGACGATCTCGGTGGAGTCCAGACCGCCGCTATCACCTCGTCGGTAGCCGGTGTTGTTCTTGATCACCATGCTGCCACCGACGGTGTTGCGCAAGGCGCCAATCCAGGCCCCGTTGTAGCCCTGCAACTCGAGGTTCCCGCCGATCTTCATGGACTTCACGGGGAAGCTGATGCCCGCCGCCGACGGGTTCGACGGCGAGAACGGCCCAGGGCCACCGCCATTGGAGATGACGTCGCGGCCAACCTTGACGGCCGTCAGGTACATCGCCAGCGGCGCATTACCGATGATGCTGCCGCCCACCGTGTCATTGGTGGTGGTCGTGTTGCACGGCGGGGTCCCTGCCGGGCCGTTCGCCCCGGGCGCGCAGCCGAGCGCCAGCGTTGCCCCGTTCTGGACCGTGACATTCTGGCCTACGTGGACCAGACCCAGGCTGAAGGCGTCAAGGCAGGCGCCTGCAGCAATGGTCAGATTGTTGCTGACGTTGAGAGTCGTCCCGTCAGCCACGTACATGGCACCGGTAACGGTCAGATTGGTGTAATTCCCCGAAATTGCCGTCCCCGACGTAGTCCGGCAGATTGCCGAAAAGTCGTAAGGCGGGGTCGTCGACGGCTGCGCGGCCGCCACACTTGGGCTGAGCATCAGCCCAACAAGCAAAACCGACGCGCTAAGCACACGTCTCACAGTCACGCTCATTCCCCTCGCCGAGCCGAGCCTGAGCAGATGCGCGTTGACCGTGCTGTTCAAGAACCGTGCACAGACTGAGGCGGCTTGGTATGTCCTGGTGCCCGCGACGCCGCCGACCACAACACCGAGGACGCCCGTGACTGGCCACGAAGCTGGTATCTGTGCGTTAGTAGACCGGAGGCAGACGTGGGGCACAGTCGGATTCGGGGCGTAGCGCGGATTGCGCTGGCGGCGTTGCTCGCGGCGGTTGCCTTTGTCGCCAGCACCCCGGCGTCTCCGCCGCGCGTCAGCCGCGGCCCGTTCGGACCCTGGACTCCGCACGACGTCCTGCGCGGTATGGACCTGCCGCCCAAAACGCCTGTCACCGCGACCGACTATCAAGCCCTGAACGTCGTCGGGCCGGGATCCGTTGTGCTGTTCTCCGC
>JAFAWJ010000928.1 GCA_019242065.1 Chloroflexota bacterium | reverse complement strand
CGTCCGCCAAACTCGCCAGGGCATGGTCCACCCGGGCGGGCCCCACCACGCGCAACAGTTTAGCAACTAAACCTTGATGCTCCGGTCCTCGCCGGCGGAGCGACGCGGGGTGTTTCATAGGGGGCAGACTCTGGTGGAGACGCGCCCGTCCGGTGTCCCCGCACCGGCGCCCCACGAGCTGCGTCGCGAACGCCTGCTCGAGGAGCTGCACAAGCACCGCACGCGACCGCTGATACTGCTGGTAGCCCCAGCGGGGTTCGGCAAGAGCACGCTGGCCGCTACCTACGCCCGCGACAGCGGCGGCGCCGTGGCCTGGCTGACACTGCAGGCTGCCGATCGCGACACGCGCCGCCTGTTCGCGCGTCTGGCCGAGGCGCTCGAGGCCGGCTTTGGCGAAAGTGACGTCGTTCCTCGACTGCGCAGCGGGTTGGCCGAAGGTGCCGAGGGTATCGGCCTGGCACGGCTGCTGCTCGACGACCTGGCCCACGCGCCGACAGGCTTCATCATCGTCCTGGACGATTTCCACCTGGTCCATGACACCGAGGACGTCGTCAACGCGGTCGATACGCTGATTCGCGACCTGCCTGAAATTGGACAACTGGTGATCACCGGCCGCGAGGCACCTGGGTTGTCCATGACCCGCCTGGTCGTCGAAGGCGCGGTCTTCCCCCTCGGCACCGAGGACCTGCGCTTCCTGCCCGACGAAACGCGCGCCCTCCGCGAGCTCATCCGCGCCGCACTGCGCGAAGAAGCACCGCTCGATCCACGGCGCGAGGTCGAGGAGGATCAACGCGACGCCCGCGCCGAGGGCTGGGTGGCGGGCATCCTCCTCGGCGGTGCTCCACGTCAACTGAACGTCGGCGGCGGCTCGCTGCTGGGCGCGTACGTCGAGCGCGAGGTGCTGGCGCGCCTGAGCGCGACCGAGCAGGGTTGGCTGGAGATGCTGTCAGTTTTCGACGTCATCACCGTGCCCGCCTGTGAACGGATGCTCGGCCCTGCCAACTGGCCGTCGCGCCTGCTGGCGCTCACCGAGCGCTGTCCATTCCTGGTCGCCGGCCAGGATGGTTCGTACCGTCTGCACGGATTGGTGCGCGAGACGGCGCTCAATCGCCTGCGGCGCAGTCCCGATGATCGACCGACCCACGCCTGGACGGTCGCCCGGCAGCTTGCCGAAGAAGCCGCCGACCCGGCCGGGGTCGTGCGCGCCTGCCAGGAGCTCGGCCAAATCGACGGCGCCCTGGAGCTGGTGCGCCGCTCGGCGGCCGAGGCAGCGCGGACCGGCCGCTGGCCGGCCGTGCTGGTCACGCTCGAGCTGCTGCCCGAGGCCGTCCGCCGCGCGAACCCCGAGTTGTCGTTGATCGAGGCGCGCGCGCTGTGGCTGAGCGGCCATCCTGAACGCGCGCAGGAGGCAGCTGAGTCGGCGCTGCAGTTCGGCGGCCGCAGGGACGACGTGCAGGTCCAGATCGGCGCGCTGGTCGAGCTGGCGTTCGTGAGCTTCACGCGCGACATCACCGCCGCCGAGAACTGGCTCTCCGCCGCCGACCACCTGCTGCGCAACGGCGACCTGCCCATCAGAACACGGCGTCTGCTCGAAGGTCGTACCCTCGGCGTGCGCGGCATCTGCGCCCAGATCCGCGGCGCCAACGCGGAGGCCCGTCGCTACTTTGAAGACGGCGAGCGGCTCTTGCAGCTGTTAGGGCCGACGCGCGACCTGTCGCTGATCCAGCAGAACTTCGGCAGCTTCTGCAACCGCACGGGTGACTACGCCACGGCCGAACAGGCACTTTCAGCGGCCGCCGCCCAGTGGCGGCTGCTGGGCGACCGCAACGGACTGTCGGTCACGCAGAACATCCTCGGCGATCTGCACTTGCGGTTGGGCAAGCTCGACCTGGCGGGCTCCGAGTTCAGCGACGCGCTCGCCGCGGCGCGGTCCGTTGGCGCTCTGCGCATGGAAGCGTTCGCCGCGGTTTCTCTCGGGCAGTGGCATCGCGCCAACGGTCGCTTGAACGAAGCGGTGCTCGCCTTCGACGAGGGCTTGCAGCTCGCCGAGGAGATCGTCGAACGCGAGCTGTTGGCCGACACCCTGGTCTGGCGAGCGGAAGTGGCGCTGTTGTGCGAGGATCTGGACACCGCGCGTCACTTGCTCGCCCGGGCGCAGGCCGAAAGCCAGCGCATCGGGTCAAGCGCCACACTCGCGTCGGTCGACCGCGCCCTGGGGCGACTGCACCTCGTCGACGGCGCGGGGGCACGGGCGGTGCGGCACCTGGAGGCGGCCGTCGAGCGCGGCGATCAGGCCTGGGGACCCGACCAGCGCGCCGAGACCCAGTTCTGGCTGGGCACCGCGTAC
>JAFAWJ010000854.1 GCA_019242065.1 Chloroflexota bacterium | reverse complement strand
GGCGCTACGACTGGGCAGGCGTCGAGCAGTTGCTGCCCCACATCGAGGCCCGGCTGGCGCCGTTCGACGCGCGCCCACACTGGGGCAAGCTCTTCACGCTTCCGGCGTCAACCCTGCAAGCGCGCTACGAGCGCCTGCCAGACTTCCGCGCTCTGCTGGAGTCCTTCGACCCGAACGGAGTCTTCCGCAATGCGTTTCTGGAGACGTTTGTATTCGGCTAAAGCACACCGGCGGGCCCACAGGCCAGCACCGTTCCACTTCCGGGTGGCGCCACGACACGGTCGTCTTCGAAGACCACCTGTCCGCGACGCAGTGTCATCACCGGCCAACCTGTCACCGGCCAACTGTCGTACACCGAGTAGTCGGCGTTGGACTTCAACATGCCAGGCTGGATGCGCCGTTCCATCTCCGGATCGAACACCACAATGTCGGCGTCACTCCCGACGGCGAGGGTGCCCTTGCGGGGATAGAGGCCGAACAATCTGGCCGCGTTTGTCGAGGTGACTTCGACGAGCCGGCTCAACGAAAGACGACCACGCCGAACGCCCTCTGAATACAGCATCGGGATCAACGTCTGCAGGTTCTCGACCCCCGGCCGGAGTCGGGTGATGGAGAGCGAGGGGTCCAGCTTGGCTTCAAGCGACCACGGCGCGTGATCGGAGCACACGGTGTGGACCACGCCCTGACGCAGGCCGGCCCACAACGCTTCGGTGTCGGCATGGTCGCGCAGCGGAGGCTGCCCGACGTACTTGGCGGCGTCCACGTCCTCGAACCGTTCACGGTCCAGGTGCAGGTACAGGGGTCGCGTCTCGACGTACACCGGCAACCCGCGCGCCTGCGCGTCGGCGCACACCGCGAGCGACCGCTCCGACGAGAGGTGAACGATGTACACCGGCGCGCCCGTGGCCTCGGCAATAGCCACCGCCCGCTGCGTCGCGATCACTTCGGCCAGCACGGGTCGGCTTTCAGCAAAATGGCCCATGGAGATCTTGCCCGCGGCGATCAGTTGCGCGGCCGCGTGCTCCAGGAGCGCGTAGTCCTCGCAATGCAGCATGCTGAGAAGCCCGCTGGCGCCCGCGCGGCGGACCGCCTCGGTAAAGTGCACCGAGGCGGCATCGAATTGCGGAGTCGGCAAGAAGATCTTGATGCTGCTGTGCCCGGCGGCGAGCACGTGCGGAATCTCGTCCAGCGCTTCGGCTGTTGGTGAGCTGATGACCGGATGCAGGAATACGTCGGCGATCGAGGTCCGGTTGGCGACCGCGGATTCGCGCGCGAGACCCTCCAGCACGCCTTCGTCCGGACCGAGAAACGTCATGTTGCCGACCGTCGTGATCCCGCCCGCGAGCGCCGCGGCCGAGCCGCTGGTGAAGTCGTCGACCCAGTGCGGACCGTCTTCGCCGTCGCGTCCGGGCGGTTGCGACAGGTGCACGTGGGCGTCGACACCACCGGGCAGCAGCAACTTGCCGGTGACGTCGATCTCGCGATCAGCCTGCATGTCGCCGCCAATCTGCACGATGGCACCGTCCTGGATTCCGATATCCGCAACCGCGCGCTGGTCAACCGTGCACAGCATGCCGCCGCGAAGGACCAGGTTCAGACCAGCCATCTGAATGGATATAGTAAGCTCGTTCCGCCCCGCAGTTGGGAACTCCATTTCAACCTGCCCGCCTTAGCCTCCGAAACGCGGACGCCAGCGTTTTGCAGCGCAACCTTGCTAGCCTGTCTTCGCTGATGCCCGAGACGCACTTTGACGCGTGGATCGCGCGGTCGTACGCGCGTTTGTGGCCGGTGTTGTTCGACGCTCAGTTCATCGACTCGACCGTGGCGTTTCTGGCCGCGGCGGCTGGCGGCGGCGCCGCCCTGGAGCTTGGTATCGGCACGGGCCGCATCGCGCTGCTGGCCGGCCGAGCTCGACCTGATGGCGCGACTGGCGGGCAGGACGCTCTCCGAGCGCTGGTCCGACTGGCAGCGGGCGTCGTTCACCAGCGAGAGCCGCGGCCACATCTCAGTCTGGCGCAAATCGCCGGTCTAGCCAGCGGAGAGTCAGGACCGCGGAGCGTTGGCGCCGCTTAGCGAACGCGTCAGCGTTGCCAGCAGCTCGGGGACATCCAGGCGCGGCACGCACGCCTGGATCAGCGTCGCGCCCGTCGGGTGCGTATCGGCGTGCCACAGCGCGTCCTCCAGTTCACCCACCGTCTCCGCCCGGCACGTATGCACTTGCCGGCCCGGCGCCAGCAGCGCCGGCAGCAACGTCCAGTCCCAGCGTGGCACGTCGTTGTACCGCTCCTCCGGCCCGTGAATCGCGCGCTCGACCGTATATCCGTCGTTGTCCACCACCACCACGAGCAGCGGCACGTCCAGCTGGAACTGGGTTGACAATTCCTGCACCGTCATCTGCGCCGCGCCGTCGCCAATGAGCACCACTCCGCGTCGCCCGCGTTGCGCCAGACACGCCCCGAGCGCCGCCGGCAGCGTATAGCCAATGGAGGCCCACAGCGGTTGTCCCAGGAAGGTGACATTCTGGGGCAGCCTGTGGGTGGCCATGCCGTAAAAGGCGGTGCCCTGGTCGGCCAGCACGATGTCGCCGGCGCGCAGGTGCCTGGCGACGCCATTCCACAGCGCGACCTGCGACAACGCCATCTCCGGGGTCGTGCCCTCATCCTCACTCTCGGAACCGACGGGACGTATGGCGACATCGGCCGCCACCGCACCGCGCCGCTCACTCACCAGCCTGTCCAGGCGCTCCAGCGCCGCCCCCATACTGACCGGTGCAAACGTGGCGGCGCCCACGCTCGCGATGGCCACCCCGAGCTCGATCGTCCGCATGCGTGGGATGTGCTGCGTAAACAGCCCACTGTTCAAATCGGTGAACTGCACGCCGGCGACGACCAGCACCGATGCGTCCTCGACGGCGCTCTGCACCGCCGGTTCGCTCGCCGCCCCGGCGTAGATGCCCAGATAGCGTGGATTGCTCTCGTCCACCAGGCTCTTGCCCCACAACGTGGTGGCGTGTCGCAACCCTCCGTCATCCAGGAGTCGGTACAGATTGGCGACCGTCCGCGGGCCAAGGCGGTGGACCAGCAGACCGGCCAGGACGGTCAGTGCCTCCAGCCCTTCGGTGTCCATCAGACGGGCGGCTGCAGCGGCGAAGGCCTCCAGGGCGAGCGGATCGGTCGGGTCGGTGGGTGGCGGCAGCGGCGTGCCTGGCGGTGTGGCCGCCACTTCGGCCACGTCCGCCGGCAGCAGCAGATAGCCAGGCAGATGCTCGTCGCGCACATGGACGAGCACCCGGTCGATTTCCCCTTCCGCCGCGGCGGCCGTCAGAGCTGCCTGTGCGCAGGTGATGTCGGCGTGCATGCCGAGGAAGTGCGTGAAGACGCCATCCCCCAGCGAGTGATGCACGATGCGGTGCGCCGACTGATTGGTGCTCGACGGCGCGCCGACGACGTGAATGACCGGTACATGCTCGGCGAAACTGCCGGTTACCGCGTTGATCGCGCTCAGTTCGCCGACGCCGAAGGTCGTCATCAACGCGGCCGCACCCCGCATCCGGCCGTACCCATCGGCGGCATACCCGGCGTTCAACTCGTTGCGGCAGCCGACCCAGCTCAGGCGCCGGTGGCGCACGACGTGGTCCAGCAGCCCGAGCGTATAGTCACCCGGCACGCCGAAGACGTGTTCGATGCCCAGCTCCGCCAGGCGATCGAGAAGATAGTCACTGATGGTGTACGTGGAGGCCGTACTCATGCATGCATCATCATGCCATCCATGCCCGAAGAACATCTGATGGGGCGACTCATGTCCAGCGTGGGATGGCCTGGCGTTCACCGGCCGTCAATTCCCGGCCGCGTCCGATCATGCGCATGCGATCACTCGACGCGGCCTCCGCTCGTCCGGAGCGTGACTTCGACGTCGCCCTCGATACCGGTCGAGAGTTAGTCGTCCGAGGTGCGGATGTACTCGAGGTAGTCGGCCGCATTGACGGCGTTGTCGGCGACGACGAGCGCGCCCGTGGGCAAGTGGTCCTCCAGGAGTCTCAGGATGGGCAGGTACAGCATCTTGGCGCCGTCGAGAAAGACCAGGTCCACCACGTCCGGAACGTCGTGACTGAGCGTGTCCACCGCATCACCGTCTCGGATCTCCACCAGGTCCGAGAAGCTGGCTTCGGCGATGTTTGCACGCGCCGCCGGCCGCGAGATGCAAAGTGGGGTTGCCGAACGACGTGCCGAACTCGACGACGGTGCGGGCGGGCTGGTTACGGGCCAGGATGTACAACAGGCGAGCCGTGGAGCGCGAGGCGGCGAGATGGACGTCCTTCGCGGTGTGGTAGAGCGCGCGGTAGTCGGCGGTGGTGGCGCGCCAGGCGGCCAGATCCTCAGCCGGCTGCTCGGCCATCCAGTGTCGGAATTGCGCGCCGGACGTTTCCGCCTCGGCATACAGTCGATCGAGCAGCGTCGAGAGTCGCGGTTCGCTCAGGCTACAGGGCATGCGCTACTCCATAGCGTGGTCCCGTACACAAACGTGGGAGGTCGTCGCCAATCCGGCTGCACGGTCATCGGTATAGTGCCTCATTGATGACTTCCCATACTCTCGACGTTCGCGGAGCCCACCTGCACTATGAAGTCCGCGGTTCAGGTCCGGCCATCCTGCTCGTCGGCTCTCCAATGGGCGCCGAGCCGTTCGCGTTCCTGGCCGAGACGCTCGCCGTCGACCATACCGTCGTCACCCACGATCCACGCGGCATCTCTGGGAGCCGCCTCGACGATCCCGACGAGGACACCAGCGTGGAACAACGCG
>JAFAWJ010000673.1 GCA_019242065.1 Chloroflexota bacterium | reverse complement strand
CGAGACGGTCAGCACGTAGTCGATCAGCAGCGCGCCGGCGGCGGTCAGCCCGGGGATCATGCCCAGGTTGTCGCTGGCGACGATGTAGCTGCCGCCACCCGACGGATAGGCGCGGATCGTCTGGCGGTAGCTCAGCACCACGATCGCCAGCAGCAGGACGATGACCGCCGAGATCGGCAGCGTCAGCGCCAGCGCTCCGGCGCCAGCCAGGATGAGCACCTTCATAATCTCCTCGCCGCCGTACGCGACCGAGGAGAGTGCGTCTGAGGAGAAGACGGCCAGGGCGCGCACCTTGTTCAGGCGCTCGTGCGCTTCGCGCGCGGTGGGGATGGGCGTGCCCAGGACCAGGTGCTTGAAGCGCTGCATGGTGCGCCCGACGCCCGAGGTGGGCTCGCCCGTACCTGGTCGAGGCACCAGGTAGCCGCGCCGCATGCGCGTGAAGCCCTTATGGGTCGCGATGCGGACGAAGCGGTCGCCCGGCTTGGCGCCGCGGACCGTCTCGCGCCATTCGAGGTCAGGATGCGAGACGGTCAAGCCACCGGAAGGCTCGCGGCCCTGGGCCGCGCGCGAGTCTGAATCGCTCATCGCTGCCAGTACAGTGTCGTGTCAGCGACCTCAATAAACGCTCAACAAACGCGTCGCCAGAATCAACACTTTATCAACATGTCCGCTCCAGTCTTTGGCGCGGACACTGCGTCGCCTGCCACGTTGTGTGATCTCAATCGCCACGCGGCACCGAAGTCGCTAGAAAGGCCGCGGACGACCAGCACTCCGCCACCCGGCAAGCTATCAGGCAGCGAATTGCTGGCCAGGCTCATCGGCATGGCAACTCGGTGCGATGGGGTTGCCTTGCCAGCACCTCGATTTTGTTGAGCAACTTTTTAGTGATTGGTCCACATCATTGAGCCTTTTGTGAGGGGCTGCCGTTGATACTGATGGGTGCTCGCCATAAGAGGCATCACTGATGACCACTCCTGCGGTCCCATCCACCGCCCTCACCGCCATACCCAGGCACACGGCGACCACGCATCCGCGCCGCCGCTTCTCGATCGGGTTGGCCGTGCGCGCGCGCACCACGCCCCAGATTCTGACCCTCGCCCTTGTTGGCGCCTGGGCACTCGTCGCCATCGTCTTCCTGCTGGCGCGCAGTGGCCTGTCCGATGTACGCGCTGCGGCGCAGACCATCGGTCACGATTCGGAGCCTAGCGTCCTGTACGCCCGCCAGATCGGTCTGTCGCTAGCGGATATGCACGCCAGCGTTGCCAACGCGTTTCTGCTTGGACCCGGTAACGCCGCCGCCGCGTGGAAGACCTACCAGCAGGAGCGTCAAACGGTAGCCGACAACCTGGTCAATGCCGCCCAGAACATTACGTATCCCGGCGAAAAGGATCAGGTCCAGATACTGGAAGAGAATTTCGTCCAGTACCAGGACCTGATCTCGCAGGCGGAAGCGAATGAAGCCCAGAATCCGTCCGCGGCCATGGCGTCGTTCAACCAGGCGGACAATCTCCTCCACACCACGCTGCTCCCGGCCGCCAACCAGCTCGCCAGCATCAACGACAGCGCGCTCACGCAGACCTATGAGGCACACCGCTCGACAGGCATCGTTATGGCCATTGTCGTTGCGCTCGGCGGACTGGCGCTCCTGGGAGCGCTGGTCGCCACACAGATTTTTGTGAGTCGTCGCACGCGGCGCACCTTCAATCCCTTTTTGATCGCCGCAACAGTTCTCACAGTCGCACTCGTTGGCGTCATCGCCGGCACGCTGGGCGCGGCCAACGAGCACCTGCGGGGAGCCAAACAGGACGCGTACGACTCGATCTACGCGCTCACGAGCGCGCGCACGGTCAGCTATGACGCCAACGCCGACGAGAGCCTGTGGCTTGTGGCGCAGGAGGATCCGCGTTTCGAAACGAGCTTCATGACCAAAACGCAGCAGATTTCGAACCCCTGGTTGACGGACTCGATCGTCCAGACCCTGCCCCAGTACGTCGATGCTCATCAGCCGGTGCCGTTCAACGGCTATCTGGCAAACGAGCTGAACAACATTACCTTTGTCGGCGAACGCGAGGCGGCGCTGTCCGCCGCGACGTACTGGGCGAAGTACCTCGCTATCGACGGTCAGATCCGCAGCCTCGACCGGAGTGGCGATCACGCCGGTGCGGTTGCACTCGATATTGGCACCAACGAAGGCCAATCGAACTGGGCATTCGACAAATACGATCAGTACATCGCGCAGACCGTCGATATCAACCAGAAGGCATTCGATGGCAGCATCCAGGCGATCTTCGACGACCTGGGTGGCACCATCAGCCTTGGCGCCGACATGCTGCTGCCCGTCCTGTCCTTAGTCATCGTCGCGCTGGTGTGGTTCGGACTCCAGCCGCGCATCGCCGAATACCGCTGAGGCAAGTCGCTCCGTATGAAGTGTCAATATCCTGGTTGCAGCGGCACCATCGATGACGGATTCTGCGATACCTGCGGCCGCCCACCGGCTGGCGCGGGGTCGCACATTACCGCGAACACCGGCAGCGCGTACAGTGCCCCGGCTTCCACCGCACGGCCGAGCGGCAGCACCAGCGGTCAACTTATGTCGAGCCGCAGCAGCAGCTCGCGGAGTCGATCGGCACGCGCGCGCGGCACGAGCAGCCGGCGGCGTGCCGGCCTGGGTGCAGGCCTGCTGGAGCTTCCGCCGCTGCAAGCTGTCGATCCACTCGAATCGGTGCTGACCGATCCGCGTGTGCCCGAGCGGCGACGCGTCTGCCCCGCGCTCGTCTATCACGCTTCGAGTGGCGACCTGCTAGGGCTTGCGGAAGCCCAGGAGCGCGGGATCCCCGCCGACGCGCTCGAGGAATGTGGAACAAAGCTCGCGTACGACGAAGGCTTTTGCCCCAATTGCGGGCAGGCCTACTCCTTCAAGCCCAGCCTGACTGCCGGCTCGCTCGTGGACCGTAAGTATGAGGTCAAAGGGCCGATCGCCTTCGGTGGGCTGGGCTGGATTTACCTGGCGTGGGCACGGCACCTGGCGCGCTGGGTGGTCATCAAGGGACTCCTCAATATCAAAGACGAGACCCAGCGTGAGCTCGCCCGCGCCGAAGCTCGATCGCTTTCGGCGGTCAAGCATCCGAACATCGTTCAGGTGTACGACCTGATTGAGGGCGATGAGACACGCAGCGAGCCGGATTACATCGTAATGGAGTACGTCGGCGGCAAGACGCTGATGACGCTGCGCAAGGAGGCCGGCAAGCCGCTGCGGGTGACCGAAGCGTGCGCCTACATTCTGGGCATCCTGCCGGCCTTCGGCTACCTGCACCAGATGGGCCGCGTGTACCTGGACTTCAAACCAGAGAACGTGATGCTGGAGCCGCCCAGCACCAACACCGGCGAGAATGGTCGGGTGGTGCTGATCGACATGGGTGCCGTCCATCCGGCGTTCGACGATAGCGGCGCCCTGTACGCAACCACGGGCTACAGCTCGCCAGAAAGCGCGCCAACTCCGCAGCACGACCTCTACACGGTGGGCAGAACGCTGGCCGTCCTGACGGCCGATTTCAAATATGCCAGCAGCTACGAGCGGCGTTTGCCCGCCGCCAGAGACATCAGCGACTGGTCGGCGCATCCATCGTTCTATCGCTTTCTGGAGAAGGCCACGCGGACGGACCCGGACGATCGCTTTCAAACCGCGGCAGAGGCCGAAGAACAACTTCGCGGCGTCCTGCGGCTGCTGGTGGCCGAAACCGAGAGTGTCCCGTCTGCCGAGAGCACGGTGTACTCCGGCGACATCCAGGAGCTCGTTGGCAGCGGCACGGATCGCGCTACTGGCCGCGGCCTGCCAGTCACCCGCGTCGACGCCAGCGATCCAGCCGTAGGCTTGATCCAGGCGGCGAACCGGGAGCGGGACCTGACGCGTCGACTGGCCATGCTGCGCGGGGGACTTTCGCAACCCCAGTTCGCACAATCGGTGGACTTGCCGCTGGAGTGCGCCGCGGGGCTTGTAGACGCGGGAGATTTCCCTGCTGCGGAGCAGCAGTTGGCGCAGGTGGAGCAGGACGATCCCTTCGATTGGCGGGTCCAGTGGTATCGCGGTCGCATCCGGCTGGCACAGGGCCAGCCGGGCGAAGCTCGGCGACTCTTCGAGCAGGTTGACGCAGAGGTCCCGGGCGAGTTGGCGCCGAAGCTCGCCATTGCGATGGCGGCTGAGGCAGACGGCGACCTGCAGAGCGCGAGCGCGCTCTACGATACCGTGTCGAGGACCGATCCGACGTTCACGACAGCGACGTTCGGTCTGGCGCGCTGCCGCGCGGCGCTCAACGATCGTCGCGGCGCCATCACCGCATATGGTCGGGTGCCCGCGAGCTCCAGCCGGTACATGGCGGCGCAACTCGCCCTGGCGCGCGTGCTATGCGACCCGTCGCATGGAGCACTTGAACTGGATGACGTGCTCCATGCCTCGG
>JAFAWJ010000637.1 GCA_019242065.1 Chloroflexota bacterium | reverse complement strand
CACTCCTGACCCGCCTGAACGTCGGGCCTGGCGGCGTCGGCACCAGCGCCCGCTCGGCCGGCGTGCGCGCCTGCCGCCGCAAAATCTCCAGCCGCAGGCTCTCTTCGCCGCGGGCCATCGCCCAGCGATGATTCGCCGCGAATATCGGCTTGAAGATGAACGACCCGTAGTGCAACAGCGGCTTGTCCGCGCGCACGCGCCAGTCGTACTCGACCTCCGCGATCGGCCCATCCTGGCGCAGCGCCCATACGCCGCGGCCGACCAGGTCGCCCCACGCCTCGAGACTGAACCCGTGCGGCGGATGGCGCTCCGTCACGCGGAACTGCCAGCGCAGCGTGTACGGCAGCCAGCCTTTGGTGAACAGGTCCACGACGCCGTCGGGTCGCGTGCGGACCGCCAGGTAGACTGCCGGCCACCAGCGGGCCAGCCCCTCGGCGTCCTCGAGGACGTCGCTGACTTCCTGAATGGTCGCCTCCACGCGCCAGCGCGTCACGAAGACATAGTCGTTACGTTCGCCCATCGGTTGTATTTCCCCGTACCCCGGCTACGATACGTTTCCCCCTTGCCGACCGGATCAAAACGGGGTCAGGACTTGAGTGTCGACAGAAACGCCACCAGTTGGGACAGCTCCTGCGGCGTCATCGTATCCCCGTACGCGGGCATATTCTGCCCACCGCTCAGGATCCGCCACGTCATCTGATCCGCCGATAGCTGGCCGCCAATCGCCGACAACTCGGGCCCGCGCTTGCCGCCCGCGCCGGCGACGGTGTGGCAGTTGATGCACCCGTGCTGCTCGAAGATCTGCGCCCCCGCCTGCTGCGTCGGATCCAGCCCCTGCGTGACCGACGCCGGCAGCGTGACGTCCCCCAGCACCGGCGACCACGGCGCCTGCTGCCCGATATTTACCAGCGCCGCGATGCTCACGCCGACGACCGCGACAAAGCCAATCGCCCACGGCCGCCGTCGCGGACTGCGCTCGCCCTGCGGCGCCACGAACGGCAGCAGCACGAACATCAGTCCCAGCGCCAGCGGGAAACCGATGATGAACACGTTTTCGACCACGGGCGGGATCAACGCCAGCAGTGCGAAGTACCACAGGAAGTACCAGTCTGGCCGCGGATAAGCCTGTAAGACCGTGGGATCGGCCTTCGCTCCCAGCGCCGGCGGCCCCAGCCAGATCGACAGCCCGAGCACGACTGTCCCGACCGCGAGCGCAAAGACGACGTCCTTCCAGCCCGCGTCAGGCCAGAACGGCACGCCGACCTTGTGGACCAGCGCCGCATACCGCTCGCGGTAAGTGCGACGGTCGACCAGCACGCCAGGCACCGGCGGCTCGGAAACGCCGTGGCGGATGACCAGGTACAGGTGAATGCCGAGGAGGGAAATGATGATGGCCGGAATCATGAACACGTGAGTCGCGTAAAAGCGCGTCAGGGTCGCGCCGCCAATCTCAGGTCCCGCGAACAGAACCCCGACCAGGAACTGACCAATGACTGGAGCGCGCGCCGCTTGCGATGCGCCCACGACGATGGCCCAGTACGCGTCCTGGTTCCACCGCAGCAATTGGCCCGTGAAGGCCATGCCGAAGGTGAACACCAGCAGCACCGTGCCGCTCAGCCAGTTGACCTCGCGCGGGAACTTGAACGACCCGATGAGAAACACCTGCGCGGCGTGAGCCGAGACGAGCAGCACCATTGCCGACGCGCCCCAGAAGTGGATGCCGCGCACGAGATTGCCGAGGATGGCGTCGTTACTGATGAACTGCAGGCTTTCATAGGCGTCGTTGGGCGTGGGCACGTACGTGAAGGCCAGCGCCACGCCAGTGACCACCTGGACAGTGAAGGCAATCAGCGCGGCGCTGCCGATCGTGTAGTCCCAGCCCGTCTGCGGCACGGGATGCTCGACGAGCGGCTTGACCGCGGTGCTGTACCCCAGCCGGTCGTCGAGCCAGCCCAGAACCGCCCTCGCCCTCATCGCGTCATGACTGCGACATGGTCTGCGCCAGGGTCACGGGCAGCACCTGCACGCGCTGGTCACTGGTAATCCGCACGGGCACATTCGACAGCGGGTGCGGTGGCGGTCCGCCGGCCACGCTGCCATCGGCGTTGTACACGCCACCATGGCACGGGCACAGGAACAGCTCGGCCTCCTGGATCCAGTTCACCGGACAACCCAGGTGCGTGCAGTTGATGCTGTAGGCGTTGAACACGGTGTCGCTGTCGCGCCGCAGCCAGACGGCCGTGCGCGCGGTCTGGCCGGCCCACGGCAGTGGCGAGGGATCTTCGTACGCCACCTGGACCGTGTCACCAATCTGGAAGTTTTCGACGAGGCCGACGTCGCGCCATTCCTCAGAAGGCGGCTGAATCAGCGGACTCAGCAGGTAGGCGAGGATCGGCACGCTAACCACCGCAGCGGCAAGGCCGCTCAGCGCCAGGCTGATGCGGCTGAGGAATCGTCTCCGCGACAGGACTTCTGCGCTTTCCACGACATGTTCGCCGTTATCGGCCATGCCGCAGCTCCTGAATCCAGCTGTACAGGCTCCACGCCATCAACACCGCTCCCAGGATCGACAGCCCCACGGCCGTCAGGATGCCAAACGCCAGCAGCGTGAGACCGCCGGCCAACGTCATCGGCCAGACGCTCGGCGACGGCAGATGTTCGCTCATGTCACCAACCCCAGCAGGTACACCAGGCTCAGAATGACGACCCACACCGCGTCGACGAAGTGCCAGTAGATCGAGACCGTATCGACCACCACACGCCGCCGACCGCCAGTGAAGTCGCGTGCCCAACCCATCAGGCCGACCACGCTCAACGCGATCAAACCGACCAGCACGTGCAGTCCGTGGAAGCCGGTCAGCGTATAGAACGACGACGTAAACAGGTTCGAGTTGATGCGGATGCCCTCCGCATACAGGTGCCCGTATTCAGTCAACTGGCCGATCAGGAAGATCGCGCCCATGACGATGCTAGCGACCCACCACACGAGAAATCCGCGGCGATCGTCATGCGACAGGCGCCGCTCCGCCATATACACGGTGCCGCTGCTGCCGAACAGGAACAGGCTGAAGAACAGGGTCCGCGGCACGTCCAGGTCATGTGGGTTGGGGCCCGCGCTGGCGTTGCGATACAGGATGAACGCGGCGATCAGCGCGCCAAAGAACGTGGCCTCACTGAAGATGAAGGCCGCGATGCCGACGATCGGCGGTTTCCAGCGGCGTGTCCGATCTCGAGCATCCAGGGCAGCCGCGGCCGACTCTTCGGCTGGCGTGGCGGGCAGCACCGGCCTGTCGTCGGTGCGATACAACGGCCGGACACTGGTGATCGGCGGCAGTGTCACGAAGTTCGTCGCCGGAGGCGGTGACGTGGTGGCCCACTCGAGAGTCCACGCATCCCACGGGTTGTCGCCGGCGGGTACCCCGCTTCGAAGCGACCGGAGGACGTCCCAGATCAACAGCGCGACGGCGATGCCCATCAGAAACGCGCCAATCGTCTCGGCGAAGTTGATGGCCCCCCAGCCCGGCAGGTCGGGATAGGTGTAGGTCCGCCGCGCCATGCCCATCAGCCCGAGGATGTGCATCGGAAAGAACGTCACGTTGAAGCCGATCACCATGAGCCAGAACACGATCCGCCCGATGCGCTCGTCGAGAAATCGACCGGTCATCTTGGGGAACCAGTAGTACGTCGCCGCGAGGATGGCGAACAGCGATCCTCCGCCCAGCACGTA
>JAFAWJ010000527.1 GCA_019242065.1 Chloroflexota bacterium | reverse complement strand
CTCGCAGCAGACCCATCTCCAACGGCGACGCATTCAGCACCACGGCCGCAATGAGCGGCATCGCCAGCACACTCACCTGGGAGCCGGTCATCGAGATGGACTGGCCTGTCCAGACCCGAAGAAAGTCCGGGTTGCGGAGCACCCCGCCCACGCGGACCACGGCCGTTTCAGTCGCGGCGCAGCGCGCCGTCGCGCCAGAGAGTCGCCAGCGCGTCCGAGGCCGTCACCTGCTCCACCGCTATCGGGCCAGCCCGTACTGAGAGGAAGAGCGTGGCCTCGGCATCCGTACACGCACGCGCCAGATTCGACAAACCGGGTGCGATCAGCAGCCAGTGTGCCCGATCCGTCGCCGCGGGCATCGGGCGTCCGCGCGAGGCAGCGCCCAGGACAACCTCGGGCGGCGCCTCGAAACACACCACCTGCGCCAGCGGATGCACCGAAACCACGTCCGCCTGGCGCAGCTGGCCGGAGCTCAGAAGTGGCCGGCCGCTGGCCAGTGCGTCGCCCAGCACCAGCATCGCGCGTTCAAACTCAGCCAGTGCCGCCAGGTGACTCACGTCAGAGGCCAGCTCGACCGCGAGATCCAGAAACGGCATGGCTTCGCGTGCAACGAAGGAAGACGGCCGCGGGTAGCGGCGCACGTACTCGCCAACCAGCGCCGCCCGCCGATCCACGTCCAGGACCGACAGCGTGAGCGGCGCCGCCGTCTGCACGCGGAACTCCCGCCACCAGCGCTGAACATCACGTGTGATCTTGAATCCCGCCGTCCTGGGCAGGTGTTGGAGCCACGCGCGTTCGGGATCGCTCAACTCGGCTTCCGCGACGGGAGCAGCGTCAGCATCGGCGATGACCAGCTCCGAGAGACTGGCTTGCCACTCCGCGAGGGTCACGCCGCTCTCCGGAGGTGGGCGGCATCCCACGTCGCCCGCAAACGCTGCAGTTGACCACGCAGCGTGTCGACGCCGACCAGCGGCAGCGCCGGTTCCAGCACCTCGAACACCACCCCGGCCACATTCGGTGCGCGCGGCAGCAGCCACTCCAGCGCGGTCCACACCGGCTCTGGGACGGCGTTGCAGTGTCCGTCCAGGATGAAGCCGTCGACAGACTTTCCGCCGGCGAGATGGACCTCGACAACGCGGTCGAGCCTCAATCGCGACAGTGCCCCGATCAGATCGAACTGGTGGTTGACGCTGTTGCAGTACAAATTGAAGAGGTCCAGCAAGAGTCCGCACGAGCTGGACTCGACCAACCGGTTGAGCAACACGATCTCGTCCCAGCCCGGGTCCGCGGGGAGATCAGGCACGTAATACACCGCGTTTTCGAGCAGAAAGGGCACCCCGAAACGCCGGATCAGCCAGTCGGCGCGACCGGCGACCAGGTCCACGGCCTCCTGTGTGAACGGCAGTGGCAGCGGCACGCCTGCGTTCAGCGTCTGGCCGGCGCCATCGCGCGTCAGCAGGTAGCCCAGATGCTCGCTGTGCCACACAAACTCGTGCGATTTGCGAAATTCCTCCAGCATCGTCACATACGAGGCATTCCATCCACTCGCGGAACCAATCGATAGCTCCAGTCCGTGGACGGTGATGGGCATGCCGTCGAGCAGGCGCCGCGCGGCCTCCACCAGAACCGGTTGCAGGTGCAGACGTGAATCGCCGTCGATCTGGACTTCGCGGCACAGCGTATCCGGGCTGACTTCGGCAAAATCGACCAGGTCGCGCACGCACGCGTTTACCGCTGATGCGGTGGGAAAATACGACCAGCCGATTCCCAGTCGGTCGGGTGGGGCAAACATGGATGGCGTCTCCTCGACAACGCGATCCAGGGCCGGCCGGAGAGGATTTGCCGGCTCCGGATCAGGTGCGACGGTTGCGAACTATCAGGCCAGGGCTGTCTCGCGAACCGTCGGGGTGGTGAGCTCTGAGAGCATGACCATGCGACCACACGACAAACAGGCGGTGGTGGTGTAGACGACCTTGAGCGTACCCAGGACGTCATCCAGGCTGGCGACTGTGTCCGACTCCTCGAGACGAATCGGCAACTCGACAATTGGGCTCATATGTGAATCTCCTTTTTCTCCATTTGTGGATGTCAGTGTGCGCTCGGCTGCGTCTCTCCTCCGCGTCCGGTGCGGCGCGCAATCTACGACCGAATTGCTAACCCGTCTGTGACGGATTTCACATCAATGGACATGTACTACGCTCGGCGTGCCAGCTAGCCCGGTGACGGCAACGCACAAGGCGACCCGAACCGGCAAAAAACTACGTGAGTACCGTCGTCGCCCACATCGGCGTGTCGGGTTGTCGTCGCCGTAGATGGCTGTGGCCGTTGTTCAGACGTGCTCACTCGCATGGTACCAGTCGACGATTTCGGGGCGCCCCTCACTTATGGCGGCGCGATGTGATCCCAAATCGACTTGCCCACGTGACGCAACACGACCATTCCGGCCATCCCACAGGTGCGGCGTGTCCAGATTCAATGCTCCTCGACGTGCCGCCCTCGGCGCTCAGACGGCGCGTGGTGGCGTCCGCTGGCCCACACGCCGGCACGTACGAAGGCTGCCAACCTTGCCGTCATGCCAGTCGCCATCGGTAGGCGCGCCGTCC
>JAFAWJ010000164.1 GCA_019242065.1 Chloroflexota bacterium | reverse complement strand
GTGGTGGGGGTCCAGGCTGACGGTGTCGCCGAGGATGCCGATGCGGAGCGTGCCGCCGGCATGCGGCGCGGGCTGGCTCGTGGCGGCGGAAGTCGCGGCGGCGGCCTGGCTCGTGGCGCCGCCAGCCTGGGTCGGGACGCCGCCCGGTGTCGTGGCGATGGCCTGGCTGGCCGCGCCGCCAGCCTGGGTCGGGACGCCGCCCGGTGTCGCGGCAGCGGGTTGCGCAGTGGCCGCGCTGGCCCCCGTCGGCGGCGGCGCGGGAGCCGTGGGCGCGGCGGCTGGCGGGCTGGATGCCGATCCCAGGCCGCAGGCGGAAGCGAGGGTCGCGCCGGCACCCATCGCCATCGCCGCCAGCGCCGCCCGCCGACTGAGGCGTGTCATCGATGCTGTATACCCGAGAGTCCCATGATGAACGAGTTTGCCAGATAGTCCAGCCCGGTCCAATCACCGACTTTATCGCTGACCGCGTACTGATCGAACACCCGACAGATGCCTTCGATCGAGTGCAGCGAGAACGCCTTCTGCTGGACCTGGTGCCAGTCGTCCAGTCGCTTGCTCGCGTCGAGCTCGGCGATCATGTCGAAAAACATCTTGTCCAGGTCTGGATCATGGGCTGCCTGGTTGACCCCCTGCGACGTCATGTTGTTCTGCTGGGCCGGCATGCTGTTGCCGGCGGCGCCACCGCCAATCCCAATCCAGGTCGCAATGCCGCCCATCATTTTCGGATCGGGCGCGACCCAACCGTTGCGCATGGCGGTGAAGTCCATCGGCACGAGCTGGGTCTGCATGCCCACAGCCTGCCAGTACCCGGCAATGACCTGCAGGAAGTCCGGCTCCCAGCCAACCTGGGAGACCGTAAAGATATTGATCGTCGGGTCACTGAATTTGTTTGGATACCCGGCAGCTTGCAGAAGCTGTTTGGCTCGATCCGGATCGTAGGGGGTGCTGTACCAGATTGGATCGAAGCCGTAGTGGAGGTCGGTCAGCGCGAAGTTGCCGGCGCCCGGTTTGGCGAAACCCTTGAAAAACGAATCGCACAGCTCCTGGCGATTGATGGCGATGTCCATGGCTTCGCGCACGCCCTGGTCCGAGGTTGGACCGGGCTGCATCCAGTAGCCGATCAAAAAGAGCGCCGGCAGAGTCGAAGCCCGGGTCTGCCGCAACTGGTAGCCTCCATCCCGCAGCGACACCGCGTTGTCCCAGCTCACGGCGGCGATGTCCGCCTCGCCACGCTTGAGCATCGCAATCCGAGTCGATTCCTCGGGGGTGTTGGTCAGGACCAGGCTATCCCACACGGGCTTGTTGTCACTCGGACCCCAGTAGTCGGCGTTGGTTGCCAGCTCCGCGCTCACTCCGGGCGTGAACTTCGTCAACTTCCACGGGCCGGTTCCCACGGGCTGCTTCGAAAACGTATCGAGCCCAACCTGGTCGAAATACTTCTTGCCTTGGATCCAGGTGCCGGCAATTGCATCCGGATAGAACAAATACGGCGGGCTCTTGGAGTGGACTTTGACGGTATACGGGTCGGTGGCCTCGACCTGGTCGACCGTCTGGCGGTGCATGGGTGACCACGCGCTGGTCGACGCGTCGGACGCATAGCGTTCGATACTGAACTTGACGTCGTCGGCAGTCAGGTCGTCCCCGTTGGTGAACTTGACACCCTTGCGGATGTTGAACGTCCAGAGCAGACCATCCGGGCTCATGTCCCAGCTTTCCGCCAGCCAGGGGATCAGGTTGCCGTTCTCGTCGTACTGCAGCAGCGATTCATAGATGAGCGGCACGACGTTGAGGTTGGGAGCGGCGAGGATGGTGTCCAGGTTCTCGGTCGCCAGGTCCGCCAGCGTGACGTTCAGCGTGCCGCTGGTGGCGGTTGTGCCCTGCGCGCCGGCCGCGGCCTGGCCTGGCGCAGTCGTCCCGCTGGCAGAAGCCGTGGTCGGCTGAGCGACCGCGGCGGCCGCGGAAGCCGTGGTCGGCTGGGGGGCGGCTGCCGCGGCGGGCGCCGTCGTCGCGCCAGGAGCGCTGGTCGGTGCGCTCGCGGGCGGCACGGTCGGTGCTCCGCTACACGCCGCCAGGATGGCCATGCTGCCGCCCGAGACGATGAGTCGCAAGGCGGACCGCCGGCTGATGCCACGCGTCAGCAGGGATTGCTCGTGTTCGGTGGCCTGCATTTCGGGTACGACCTCCTCAAAGCCTTGAGGGTGGACGAATTACGACCCCAGCCGTTCACGGCGCACATCGGCTCCCCCGGATCGTCGCCTCGAGGTGGGTTCGGCCTGTCGCGCATCCCTGTCCCCCGCGCGATCTTATAACCTGCCGCGCCCGGTGGATATATGATCGGCGTGTGGCGTAGGAGGAGTTCATGGGACGCTTCTTGCTGAGCCGCGTCATCCAGTCCATCCTGACGATCCTGGTGATCTCGATGGTGGTCTTTGTCATGGCACGCGCGACGGGGGACCCGGTGACGCTGCTGGCCTCGGATAAGGCCACGGCGCAGGACATCGCTGTGTTGAAGCAACAACTGGGGCTCGATCAACCCCTCCCCATTCAATACTGGGTGTTCATCACCAACGCGGTGCGTGGCAACCTGGGCAAATCGCTAGCGGATAAAGGCGACGTCGCACAACTGATTGGCGAGCGGCTGCCCAATTCGGCGGCGATCGGCGTCCCAGCGCTGGTGCTGAGCACGGTGATTGGTATGGCGATGGGTGTGGCCGCCGCCGTGAAGCGTGACACATGGGTCGACAAGTCCATGCGGGTGGTGGCGGTGCTGGGACAGTCCATGCCCGCGTTCTGGGTGTCCATCATGGCGATCTTCATCTTCTCCGTCGTGCTGCGCGTGCTGCCGACCTCGGGTATGGGCTCACCTGACCACTACATTCTGCCGATTGCGGTGCTGACCTTCTTCGCGTTGCCGATGCGGATGCGACTGATGCGCTCATCGCTGCTGGACATTCTCGGCACGGAGTACGTCAAGCAAGCGCGAGCCAAGGGACTTTCGGAAAATGCGGTGATCTGGCGCCACGCGGTGCGCAACTCGCTGTCGCCACAACTGACCTCGTTTGGACTGACGCTTGCCTTTGCCATTACTGGAGCCGTGCTGGTCGAGACGGTTTTCTCGTGGCCGGGGCTCGGCCAACTGGCATACCAGGCGATGCTGTCGCGCGACTACCCACTGATTCAGGGGACGGTGCTCCTGGTGGCGCTGCTGGTGATCGTCGCCAATCTGATGGTCGACGTGCTCTACGCGTATATCGATCCGCGCATCAGGTACTAGCGCGGCTCAGAAGGCAGGCATCGACATGGCCGGACCAGTTCCGCTCAAGGTTGCGACACACTACGGAGTTACGGGGCACAGTTTCGCCGACGAACGCAGCCTCACTTCTCGCCTGCGCCGAGCCTGGACG
>JAFAWJ010000355.1 GCA_019242065.1 Chloroflexota bacterium | reverse complement strand
TCGACGACTACGTGCGAACTGCGCGCGCCAAAGGCCTGAGCAACACGGCGGTGGTGTACGGCCACGCGCTGCGCAACGCGATGCTGCCGGTGATCACGATTCTGGGTGTCCAGTTCGCCAGCTTGCTGGGCGGCGCCATTATCATCGAGTCGGTCTTCTCCTGGCCTGGCGTCGGTGGACTGATGCTCGACGGCATCTCCAACCGCGACTATGCCGTGGTCCAGGGGGGCTTATTGCTGCTGGTGCTTCTGTTTATCATTATCAACCTGCTGGTTGATCTGACCTACGCGTTGATTGATCCACGCATTCGGCTGGGGGAGAGCTAGACAATGGCCGTTCGATCCGCGTCCGAAGTTGTCGCGCGTCCGCCGCTGGTCGCCGTCCCGCAGCAAGTTAAGAAGTCACCCCATCCGCTCAACGCGGCGATGGTCCGCACCTGGCGCAACCCGCTGGGCAAATTCGGCGTGGTCATTCTGGGGATCCTGGTGCTCGCGGCCATCTTCGCGCCCTGGATCTCGCCCTACGATCCGATCGTGCAGCACCAGGGCAAAGAGCTGCTCGGTCCGAACAGCGAGTTCTGGATGGGCACCGACGAGCTTGGCCGCGACCTCCTGAGCCGCGTCATCTGGGGGACGCGCCCGTCGCTGGTCGTGGCGATCATGGTGGTGTTCCTCGGCGGCGTGCTGGGTATCTGTGCTGGCCTGGCCGCGGCCTACAACGGCGGCTGGGTCGACACCGTGATCATGCGTCTGTTCGACGCTCTCTTCGCGTTCCCCGCCATCCTGCTCGGCTTCGTGGTCATCGCCGCGCTCGGACCTGGTACCACCCAGGTCGCGTACGCCATCGCCATCGCCGTCATCCCGAGCCTGGGTCGTGTGGCCCGCTCGCTGGTCCTCAAGGAGCGCAATCGCGACTACGTCCTGGCGGCGCGCTGCACGGGTGCCGGCAGTACCCGCGTTATGTTCATCCATCTGCTGCCGAACGCGGTCTCGCCGATGATCGTCAACCTGGCGCTGTTGATGGGCTTCTCGGTGCTCGCCGAAGCCAGCCTGGCGTTCCTCGGCCTGGGCACCCAGCCGCCGACGCCCTCGTGGGGCGCCATGCTCAACGACAGTCGCGCCTATCTGCGGGTCGACCCGTGGATGGCCATCGGCCCCGGCGTGGTCCTGGCGATGCTCTTGCTCGGGCTGAACTACCTGGCCGACGCCCTGCGCGAAGCCTTCGACCCCCGCCGCGTCAACGCGGGCTTTTGATTGTTTGGAGGGAACCCGCGCATGCGCGGGTTCCTCAAGGTGGCGCATGCGCCACCTTGCCCAGCGGTGCATGCACCGCTGGGTGCTGACGCAACGGGTCAGGGGGCTGCCGCCCCCCGCCGCCGTTCGCTGCGCTCACTCCCGCGGCGACCCCCCGCGTACGCGCTAGCCGCGACTGGTCAGTTAGTCACTCCAACGTAACGTGTGCACGCCAGGAGAGCGTTGCACGGCAACTGATCTCGTAGAAGCGATCATATATGATACCCGCCAAATGTCTGTGACAACACGCCGGAATGCTTTACGGCTTTTCGGGCTCTCCGCCGGCGCTTTGCTGTTGGCCGCGTGCACTGCGGCACCGACCGTGTCCGCGCCAACTGCTGCTCCGCAGGCTCCCCCCACCGCGGGCGGGACCGCGCCCACGTCCGCACCAGCCGCCGCTCAACCACAGCCGACCACGAGCGGCGCCTCCGTCTCGACTCCCGCTCCAGCGCCCGCCGCGACCGCGGCTGGCCAGCCCCAGCGCGGTGGCGTCGCCCAGTACTCCATCCAGGCCGACCTCAGCTCCATCGACGGCCACGTCCGCACTCCAGGTGCCGTCGATAGCCTCTGGCTGGCCTTCGATCGTCTGACGCAATACGACGAGCAACTACAGCCCCAGCCCATGCTGGCCGAAAGCTGGGACCTCAGCCCCGACTACACCCAGGTCAAGTTCAACCTGCGCAAGAACGTGACCTATCACACCGGACGCGAGTTCACCAGCGACGACGTCAAGTGGAACCTGCTGCGGGTGCGCCGCGCGGACGCCGCCTCGGGCCAGTACGCCAATCAGAGCAACTGGTTCACCGGCATCGACACTCCCGACAAATACACGGTCGTGCTGACCTCCGACAGCCCGAGGCCCGCCCTGTTCGACCTGTTCGAGAACCTGAACATCCTCGACCAGCAAACCATCGACATCGATGCCGGGCCCAAGCAGACCAGAGCCGTCGGCACCGGACCGTTCGTCTTCACGGAGTGGGCGCAGGGCGACCACCTGAGCTTCGATCGCAACCCAAATTACTGGCAGAACGGCAAGCCCTACCTGGACGGACTCCAGGCCAACGTCCGCGATATCCAGGCCGCCACCGTCCAGCTGGAGGCGGGCGCCCTGCAGTTGATCCGCAATCCGCTCGTCGACGACACGGCGCGTCTCGAGCAGGACTCGCGCTTTGTCAAGGTGCTGCATCCGAATCCAGGCACCTTTTTCGAGTACGGTCTGGACTGCAGCAAGCCACCGCTCGACAACAAGCTCGTCCGCCAGGCGCTCAACTACGCCTTGAATCGTCAGCGACTGGTTGACCTGTTCAAAGGCAACGTGACGGTGGGCGCGCTGCCCTGGGGTCCCAGCTCGCCGGCGTACGACGAAACCAAGAACACCACGGCCTTCGCGTTCGACCTGGACAAAGCGAAGTCCTTGCTGCAGCAGGCGGGCGCGAGCGACATTGCGCTCCAGAACATCATTATCAAGGGCTCGTACCCGCAACAGGAGACGTTCCTGCAGGTCTACCAGGCGGACCTGGCCTCGATCGGCGTGAAAATGACGCCGATGCTGGTCGATGCCGCGACCTGGCTGGATCAGGCCAACAACGTGAAGTACACCGGCATGTGGTCGTCAGGCGACAACTACTCCAACCTGCACCCAGGCTCGCTGTTCGCCGTCTCCCCCGGCTGGCGCGTCTACCCCAACAACGACGCCTTCCAGGACCCCCGCTGGGCGGACCTGGTCGCCCAGTCGAATTCTGAGACCGACCCGGCGAAGCAGAAGCAGCTGTACTCCGATATCAACGACTACATCATCGACCAGTGCTTCACCTACGCCGTCTCGAACAATCCCGTGTGGTGGATCACTTCGAGTAAATTCCACGGCCTCACTCCAACACTCCACCAGGGGTTTTTGTGGACCGACGCGTACTTGGATAGTTAATACGGAGGGAGTTCGCGCATGCGCGAACTCCTCACCAGGGCGCACGCGCCCTGGTGCCCAGCGGTGCATGCACCGCTGGGTGCTAGCGCACCGGATCAGGGGGCTGCCGCCCCCCGCCGCCGTTCGCTGCGCTCACTCCCGCGGCGACCCC
>JAFAWJ010000155.1 GCA_019242065.1 Chloroflexota bacterium | reverse complement strand
GATCTCGAGCCCGTGGGGTGCGGCGGCGCGGGCTTCCTCGATCCCCGACAGCACGTCGTGGTCGGTGATGGCGATGGCATCCAGACCCCGCTCGGCGGCCGCGGCGACGACATCGGTCGGCGACAGGCGCCCGTCGGAGGCCGTCGTGTGGACGTGCAGGTCGATCAGATCAGATCACGCCCTTGGTCGACGGCACCGCGTCGCCGAGACGCGGGTCGGGTCGGGTGGCATCGTCGAGGGCGCGCGCCAGGGCCTTGAACGTGGCTTCGGCGCGGTGATGGTCGTTGTTGCCCGCCAGCAGGCGCACGTGCAGCGCGAACCGACCATCCATGGCAAAGGAATGCAGCAGGTGCGGGATCATCTCGCTGCTCAGTCCGCCGATCATGGGCCCGCGGAACGGCAGGTCGATACTGGCCCAGGGTCGGCCGCCCAGATCGACCGCGACCTGGACCAGGGTGTCGTCAAGGGGTACGGCCGCGTCGCCAAAGCGTCGAATCCCGCGGCGGGCACCCAGCGCCTTGTCCAGCGCCTGACCGAGAGTCAGGCCGACGTCTTCGGCGGTGTGGTGCTGGTCGATGTGCAGGTCACCGTCGGCCTTGACGGTGAGATCGAAGCGGGCGTGGCGGGCCAGGCTGTCGAGCATGTGGTCGAGAAAGCCGATGCCCGTGGCGACCTCGGCGTGGCCGGAGCCGTCGACGTTCAGGAGGACCTCGACGCGGGTTTCGCGCGTCTCGCGGTGGACGTGCCCCGTGCGGGGTTGGATCGTGGTCACCGCGTCAGGCCGACTCGAGACTCGCGACTCGTGACTCATGTGGTTCGACTCCCAAGTGACGCTTCAGCGCCTCGAAGGTCCACGAGCGGTGCTCGAATACATAGCGGACCTGCGTCGCCGAAACCTCGCCCGCACCGGCGCGCCGCAAGGCCTCGACCGTCGGCAGCAGCACGTCTTCGCCGACCACCACCGTGAGCGCGAACCAGTCGCCGTCGGTGGGGTCCTGCGGAAACACGCGCGCGATGGTGGGTCCCCGCAGACCGGCCACGCCGCCACTGGCCAGTACGCGCCGCGCCACGTCCTCGGCGCTCTCGCCGCGCATGTTCGCCGTGATCGACACCTGCTGCCGCGAGCGCAAATACGCCTCCATCAATTCGAGCAGCCCGCGCGTCGCTTCGAGTCGTTCAGGATCGGCCTGGAGCTCGCGCCGATTGCCAATCAGGCACGCCTGCGACTCGACGATCACGCCGCCGACGATCGGCTTGAGGCGGTTCTCGCGCAAGGTGACGCCGCTGGAAGTGATGTCGCACACGATGTCGGCCGTCTCCAGCGCGGGTGCGGCCTCGATGGCGCCGCTGACTTCCACGAGGGTGAAGTAGGTGATGCCCCGATCGAACAGGAACTGGCGCACCAGGTTGGCGTACTTGGTGGCGACGCGCAGCTCGCGGCCCGCGGCGCGCAGCTCGACGGCCACTTCGGCCAGGTCCGACACGGAACTCACGTCGACCCACCCTTCGGGCACCGCGACCACCAGCGAGCAGCGTCGAAACCCGAGCTCGCCGTAGACGACGACGATCTCGTCCTCTTCGGACCGATGCTCGGCGACGATGTCGTAGCCAGTGATGCCCAGGTCGACTGAACCGTCGTTGACCTCGTCGAAGATGTCCGTGGCGCGCTGGAAGACCACCTCGGCCGGGCTCCCCGGCAGGCCGCGCATGCGCGCCCGATACTGGCGCGGGTTGCTGCGGTCGACGCGCAAGCCGCACTGACCCAGGAAGCGCAGCGTGTCGTCTTCCCAGCCCTTGGACGGCAGCGCCACGCGCAGCACGCTCATGCCACGGCGCCTCGGACGGCCTCGGCGATGTCGGCCACCGGGACACGGGTCTCGGCACGCCGGCTCAGGTCGCGCACGACGACAACCCCGTCCTCGCGTTCGCGTTCGCCGACGATGACCACTACGTCGATGCCCGCACGATCCGCGTAGCGCAGGGCCGAGCGCAGCCCGCGCAGGCGGACGTCCTGTTCGACCGCCAGGCCGTCCAGGGTCCGCAAGTCGCGAGCGACCTCCAGCGCGACCGGGTGGTCCGCGGCGGTGACGCCCACGACCAGGACCCGCCGTCGGGCACGCACCTCGTCGCGCGGCGCAACCAGGTCCAGACGCTCCAGGCCGTACTGAAAGCCACACGCGGGCGCGGCGTCGCGACCGCCGAGCACGCGCACCAGGTCGTCGTACCGCCCTCCGCCGCACAACTGAAGGGGGCCTTCGTCCGAATCGGCGTAGATCTCGAACACCAGGCCCGTGTAGTAGCGCAGTCCGCGGGCGAGACTCAGGTCGACCTCGATCTCGACATTCGGTCCGAGGGGTGCATAGGCGCGCAGCAGATCGAGCGCGCCGACGACCTCGTCGGCAGGCTCGGTGCTCAAGCCGTGTTTTTCGAGCACGGGGCGCAGATCGGTCTGCCAGCGGTCAGGTGGTCCGGCGGCGGCGTGCAGCGCGGCGACGAACTCGAAGGCGGTACGGACCTGGTCGGTCGGGTCGGGTCGACGCGCTTTGGCTAGCAGCCGCTGGATGATGGCGCTGGGCTGGCGAGCGCCGCCCTCGACGGGCAGACTGGCCCGACTCAGAATGTCCGCAGCGATGGCACTCGCCTGATCGTGCGGCAGGTTGGCCAGGCCGGGTGGCAGGGCACTCACGTTGCCGTTGGTGCCATGCCCGGCTTCGCCGCCCAGGAGCCCGGCGACGCGCGCGATGGCCGCATCGAGGTCCACGCGACCGCGGGCGATGGGCTCCATCTGATCGAGCACCAGGCCCTGGGCGTGATCGGTCATCCCCAGCGCGGCGAGCAGTTGCAGGGTGGCTCCCAGGTGGCCGACGACCAGTCGGTAACGGGTGATGCCGATGGCTTCGAGTCCGGCGCACGCCAGGTGCAGGACTTCGGCGTCGGCCGCCGCGCCCGAGGCGCCGATCAGCTCCAGGCCGACGACCGTGAACTGGCGGGAGCGGCCGCGCGACGGGCGCTCGTAACGGAAGATGGGGCCCGAGTACTGCACGCGCAACGGCAGGCCATGGCCCTGGAGCTGGTCGACGTACGCACGGATCACGCTGGCGGTGACCTCTGGGCGCAGGCACAGGCGTCGATTCCAGTGTGAGAACGAGTACATGCGGGCGAGCATCTGGTCGCCTGATTTGCGCAGGAACAGATCCAGGGGCTCGAGGATGGGCGTCTGCATGCCCTGGTAGCCGAAGCGCTCGAGGTGCTCGCGGAGGTGGGACTCGAGGGCGCGGAGGCGGGCGTCGTCGGGTGGCAGGACATCCGAGGTCCCGCGCACGCGCTGGATGACAGGCGCCGAACGTTCGCCGAGCATGCTGTGCGAGAGGCTACCAGCTATGCGGGCTACAGTTATGCCAATGGTGACACGGGCACGGACGAGAGCACAGGGACTCGTCGAGTATGGACTCATTATTGCGCTGGTCGCCGTGTTAGCAATTGCCGCGTTGATCATCTTCGGGCCCGCGGTCAGCAGCTTCGCCAGCAAGCTCGGCCTCGGCTCCGTCTAGTGCACTACTCCGCGCCCTACCACTCGGCCGTCAGCGCCTTCCGCGGCGTCGAGGCCACGCCGCTCGGCGGCGTGCTGCTGGGCCACGTGTGGCCCGCCTACGTCTTCGCCGTGCCCCTCGCCATCCGCCTGTGGGACCTCATCCACCTGCAGCCCGACGGCTCCCTGTATCTCCAGGCAGCATTTCTCCAGGAGCTCGTCACCGTCGTGTTCCTCGCGCTGGTGGTCGTCCTCTTCGTTTTCCGCCAGCGGCGCCAGAGCGGCCAGCCCACCACGTTCGTGCCCGGTCTCATCGCCCTGCTTGGCACGTTTTTGCTCAACGTCGTCGGCTATCTCCCGATCGACATTACCGACTCCACGCAAGCCCTGCTGGCCTCGAGCGCCGTGGTGATCCTCGGCACG
The DNA here is from genome assembly GCA_019242065.1 of Chloroflexota bacterium. The sequence goes on along the minus strand of JAFAWJ010000155.1, from coordinate 654 downwards.
CTGTGGGCCATCTGGGGCCTGGCCACGCTGGGCCGCTGCTTCGGAATTTTCCCCGAAGTCCGCGGGCTGGTCACCCGCGGTCCCTACCAGTTGGTCCGCCATCCGGTGTATCTGGGCGAGATCGTCTCGGCGGTGGGACTGGTTTTGGCCAAACCCAACATCCTGGTCGGGCTGTTGTTCCTGGCCTTCGTGGGACTGCAGTACTGGCGCACGATCTACGAGGAGCAGGTTCTCTCGAGCGCCTTTCCCGACGAGTACCCGGCCTACGCACAGCACGTCGGCCGCCTGATTCCAGGCCTTGTCTAACCGGTTCCGAACTGGCGATCGCCGGCGTCGCCCAGACCGGGCACGATGTAGCCGATATCGTTCAGCTTCTCGTCGACGGCCGCGACGTGGATCGCCACGTCGGGATGTGCGCGGCTGAGGCGATCGATGCCCTCGGGGGCGGCAATCAGGCCGATGTATTTGATCCGCTCGCAGCCCCAGCGCTTCAGGATGTCGACGCTGGCCTCGGCCGTCCCGCCGGTGGCCAGCATGGGATCCAGCACCAGCGACAACTGGACGCGATTGGGCGTCGGCAGCCGGTTGTAGTACTCGACCGGGTGCAGCGTCCGCTCGTCGCGGTACAGGCCAATATGCCAGACACAATATATC
>JAFAWJ010000033.1 GCA_019242065.1 Chloroflexota bacterium | reverse complement strand
CGTCACGCGCAACAACGTGTCCCACCAGCTGCTGTTCGACGCCGGCGTCAGCCCTGACGGCATGCTGAGCAACATGGACCGCCTCCAGGTCAACCCCAAAGACCTGGAGGCGATCGTCTGCAGCCACGGTCACTACGACCACACCGCCGGCCTCGACGGACTGATCCGGCGCATGGGCGCCGTCAACCTGCCGGTGCTGCTGCATCCGGATTTCTGGAACCGGCGCCGCGTGCAGATCCCCGGCCACGAGCCTCGCGAGATTCCCACCACCAGCCGTTCGGCACTGCAAGGCGCCGGCTTTCAGATCATCGAGGAGCGCCAGCCGAGTTTTCTGTTCGACAACTCGGTCCTCGTGACCGGCGAGGTAGACCGGACAACCGGCTACGAGCCAGGCTTTCCCATGCAGGACGCGTGGCACAACGACCACTGGGAGCCGGATCCGCTGGTGCTCGACGATCAGGCGGTGATCATCAACGTCCGCGGTCGTGGTCTGGTGGTCTTCACCGGTTGTGGGCACGCGGGCATCGTCAATATCGCGCGGTACGCGCTGGCGCTGACGGGTGAGTCGAAGATTTACGGACTGTTTGGCGGTTTCCACCTGAACGGACCGCTGTACGAGCCGCTCATCGAGCGGGTGTGCGGCGACCTGGCGAGCCTGCAGCCGGAGCTGGTGGTGCCCGCGCACTGCACCGGCTGGCGGGCGCAGTACGCGATGGCCACGACATTCGGCGAGGCGTACGTGCCCGACTGTGTCGGGACGCGGTTCAGCCTGTAGCGGCGATGGCGGAGAGGCGCCCGGCACGCTGGGATCAGCGCGTGCGCGAGCGTCACTCCCTCAGATAGGCAAGCGCCACGCCCGCGTACATCGCCACGCCGGTGGTCAGGGCCTCCTCGTTGAGCAGGTAGTGGTTCGAGTGGGCATTCGGCGCCTCGCCTTCGGCGTAGGCGAATGGCCGCGTGCCGAGCGACGACATGGCGCCCGGGATGTGTTCGAGGACATAGGCAAAGTCTTCACCCGCCAACTGCGCTGACGGCTGCTCGAGGCTGTGGTCGGCGCCGAGGATCTGACGACCCGTCTCGATGACGAAGTGGCTGAAGTCGGGGTCGTTGACGGTCACCGGATAGCCGGGGGTGTTGGTGACCTCCGCCTCCAGCCCGTGCGCGGCGCACACACCGTGCGCGACGCGCCGCACACCCTCCACCAGGTGGGCGCGGGTGTCGGGCGAGAGGGTGCGAATGGTGCCTTCGAGCGTCGCGATCTCGGGGATGATGTTGCTGGCGGTACCCGCCTGAATCTTGCCGACGGTGAGCACGGCGGGCGAAAAGATGTTGACCGAGCGGGTGACCAGCGACTGAAGCGCGAGGCCGATCTCGCACGCGGCCGGCACCGGATCGGCGGCCATGTGGGGCGCCGAGGCGTGGCCACCGCGACCGCGCACGACGATGGTGAAGTTGTCGGTCGAGGCAAGGGTCGGCCCGGGCCGGGTCAGCACCGTACCGGCCGCCCAGCGCGGCGTGGCGTGCAGCGCGAACGCGGCCGTGGCTGGCGTACCGCCGGTCGGCGCCTCGAGGAGACCTTCGTCCATCATGACCACCGCGCCCGCGTAGCCCTCCTCGCCAGGCTGGAACATGAAGCGCACGGTGCCCTTCAGGTCAGCCTTGTGCTGGGCCAGGAGGCGGGCCGCGCCGGCCAGCATGGCGGTGTGCGCATCGTGGCCGCAGGCGTGCATCCGGCCGTCGAGGCTGGACTTGAACGGCACGTCGGTGTCTTCCTGGAGCGGCAGGGCGTCCATATCGCCGCGCAAAATGATGGTGCGGCCGGCCTGGCTGCCGTGCAGGTCGGCCATGACCGAGGTGGTGCGTTGGCCGCGGTGGATGTCCAGTGGCAGCCCCTGCAGGGCCTCGAGGACCTTGGCCTGGGTCAGGGGCAGGTCGAGCCCGAGCTCGGGCTCCCGATGAATAGCGCGGCGCAGCCGTGTGACGTCGTCCAGCAAACGCTGCGCTTGCTCGAGGAGTTCGTGCATGCCGCCCTAGCCTAACTGTGCGTGGCCGCGTTGGCTAAATTGACACGCTGGTCTGGCGGCGGTATTAGTAGCGCCACCAGGGGGACCACATATGCTTCACTTCAGTCCGCGTACCGTTCTCCTTCCCGCGGCCGCACTCTGGCTCGCGGCATGTGGTCCGTCCGCGCCACCCGCGGCCACCACGGCGCCATCTGGTGGAGCGACAACTGCGCCGCCCGCGGCGCTGCCGACCTCGGCGATCGCGTCCAAGCCAACCGCCGCGCCGGCGGCCGCTCCGCCGCAAGCCGCGGCTCCAACGCAGGCTCCGCTGCCGGCCGACGCGGCTCCGCCCGACCAGCAGGTCCTGGTCTTTGCCTATGACAACTCGCTCGACTTCACCACCTTCGACTTTATGGAGTCGGTGTACAAGCGCGGCACGCCTGGCTATGGCTCCGACCTCTTCACCGAGCCACTGGTCCGCATCAACAAAAACTTCGAGATCGTCCCCGCCGCCGCCCTCTCGTGGAAAGGCGATCAGAACGATACGGTCTGGACGTTCAATCTCGATCCGAACCTGATCTGGTCCGACGACACGCCGGTCACGGCCGACGACTACGTTGCCACGTTCCAGTACGCCGCCGACCCACAACACGCCTGGGACTTCGCGTGGTTCTACGGGGGTGTCATCAAAAACTGGGACGACGTGGTGGCTGGCAAAGTACCGGTCGATCAGCTGGGTGTCGCCGCCATCGACGCGCACACCTTCCAGGTCACGACGCAACAGCCGGCGCCGTACTTGCCGGCCATGCTGCTGTACAGCATGTCGTTCCAGAAGAAGGCCCTCCAGGCCCACGGCGGGCTGTACAACTCGGACCCGGCGACCTCGGTCTCGGATGGTCCATACATCCTGCAGGATTGGCGCAAAGGTGACCGTGTGATCCTGGTCGCCAATCCCAAGTACCGGGGGAGCAACAAGCCGTACATCCAGAAGGTCGTCGCCATCGGGATGGCCACCAACGCGATGCTGGCCGCCTATCAGGCGGGTGAGATCGACTATGTGGCAGGCGCCAACCTGACCCCCGCCGACAACGACCTGATCGCCGCGGATCCGACGCTGTCCCAGGAAGTCCATCCGCATTACGGCGACTTCCGCACCGACTACCTGTTTTTCGACTATCAGAATCCGCCGTTCAACAACCTGAAGGTGCGTCAGGCGTTCAGCCACGTGATTCCGCGCGACGACATCATCAAGCAGATCCTCAAGCCGACACAGGCGATTCCTGCCTATTCGTTTTTGATGCCGGGCTTCCCGGCCTCGAACTCGGAGGGACTGAAGGACATCCAGAACTATGACCCGGACACCGCCAGGCAGTTGCTGGCCGACGCCGGCTACCCCAACGGTCAGGGCTTCCCGCATCTGACGCTGTGGTTGCGCGACGAGACGCCCGCGCATCAGGCCGCCTATCAGGCCATCGCGGCGTCGATCAAACAGAACCTGAATATTGACGTCGACGTCTCGAACAAAGAGACCAAGACCTTCACGGACGCGATGAACGCCAAGCCGCCGCAGATCCAGTTCGGCGCAGTGTCCTATGGCTTCGACTTCCTGGATCCGTACAACATGCTCAGCGTGTTTCTAGGCAGCGGTCGCCATAACTGGATGAACTCCCAGTACGACACCGACGTCAAGCAAGCTGCGGCGTTCACCGGTGATCCTGCCCAACGCACGCAGATGTTCCAGGACGCGGAAAAGCTGCTGGTGTCCGACGTGGGCGCTGTGTTCGTCGACCACCGTACCGTGGCCGACGTGTACAAGCCGTATTTGAAGGGGACGGAGCTCGAGCCCGACAAGAATGGCATCGCCGCGATGCACTGGCCGACGTATGCGAACATGAGCACGCTCGTCGGCTCGCTGTACATCTCGAAAGATGCTGCTGGACGCAAGCTACCCAACTAGCCTCTAACCAGTCGTGCTTCTGTATCTCCTTGGTCGTTTGCTGGGCATCGTGATGGTGTTCATCACCGTCTCGATCCTGGTGTTCGTGTTGATGCACTCGGTCCCGGGCGGACCGTTCGACGAAACCAACGCGCCGCTGCCACCGGCGGCCAAGGAGAACATCCTGCACAAGTACGGCCTGGACGAGCCGATCTACAAGCAGTACTTGCTGTACATGTGGAACGCGCTGCACGGTGATTTCGGCATCTCCTTCCAGAGTCCGACAGAGACCGTCACGCAGCTGATCGGCCGCGTCTGGCCGACCAGCATGCAGCTCGGCATCCTGGCGATCATCATCGCCACGACCGTCGGTCTGAGCAGCGGCATCCTGTCGGCCATCAATCAGAACACCTGGGTCGACTACACAGTCACGTTCACCTCGACACTGGGCTTGACCGTGCCCAATTTTGTCATCGCCCTGTGGCTGCTGCTGCTGTTTTCGGTCGGTCTGGGCTGGCTGCCGACCGGTGGCTGGCCGACGGAAAGTGACCCTGACTTTCGCACGCTGATCATGCCGGCCATCACCCTGGCGCTGGGCCCGACGGCCCTGGTGGCGCGCTACACGCGAGCCAGCCTGGTAGAGGTGCTGCAGTCGGAATACATCCGCACGGCGCGCGCCAAGGGACTGCGCGAGCCGATGGTCATCATGCGGCACGCGATGAAAAATGGACTGATCCCGTTGATCACGGTGCTGATGCCGCAAATTCCGAATCTGATCACGGGCACCATTTTCGTCGAGCTCATTTTTCGGGTAAATGGGCTGGGGAAGTTTTTCGTGACCAGCATTTTCGTGCGCGATTACCCGATGATCATGGCCACCGTGCTGCTGGTGGCAACGCTGTGGAGCTTCACGTATCTCATCAGCGATTTGCTGTACATGGCGGTTGATCCGCGCATCAGACTCTTCGGGAAATCGCGATGAGCGTCGCGGCCGCGGAGCCGCTGGCCACGGCGCCGGCGAGCACGTCGGTTCGGCCGCAGTCGACATTGTGGGGTGACGCGGTCAGGCGGTTCTCCCAGAACAAGCTTGCCGTGGTGTCGCTGGCGATTGTCGGCGTGTTCGTGTTGATCGCGATCCTGGCCGACGTGATCTCGCCAGCGCGCTACGACTACTCGGTGTTGTCGGAAGCGAACCAATTTCCCAACAGCCATCACTGGCTGGGGACCGACGCCGTCGGCCGCGACTTTCTCAGTCGGCTGATCTACGGGGCGCGTGTGTCGCTGGCCGTCGGCTTTTCGGTGCAGTTCATTGCGCTGGCCATCGGGCTGACGCTGGGGGTGTTCGCCGGCACGTTCAGCGGCTGGGTCGATTACCTGGTGATGCGGCTGGTGGAGGTGTTCACCGCGCTGCCGATCTGGCTGTTTGCGCTGTTTCTGATTTCAGTGTGGCGCAGCTCGGACCAGATGACCGGCGGTGGCTTTCTGAACGTGGTCATCGCCATTGGCCTGGTGTCGTGGATTCAGATTTGCCGCTTGACGCGTGCCCAGTTCCTGACGCTCCGCGAAAAGGAGTATGTCCTGGCGGCGACTGCCATGGGCGCCACGCGAATGCAGATCGCCCACCGGCATTTGCTGCCGAACGCGGTCGGTCCGCTGATCGTGGTGGTGACCCTGGGTGTGCCGACGGCGATCTTTACCGAAGCTGGCCTGAGCTTTCTGGGCTTCGGCATCAACGATCCGCTGCCGAGCTGGGGCAAGATGATCGCCGACTCGCTGGCCTATGTGCGCGTGTACTGGTACCTCGCGCTCTTTCCGACCATTTTGTTGGCGCTGTCAATGCTGAGTTTTTCATTTGTTGGTGACGGGCTCAGGGACGCACTCGATCCTCGGTACAGTCGGTAGGATTTGTCCCATGGTCAAAGAACTGGAACAGGATCGCTATGCGTGGGGGTATCCGGCGCAGCCGGAGTCGCGGTTGCCGGCTTCGCTCGCGGTGCTGGCTGCCGTGCTGCTGTATGTCACGTTGCCGGACCGCTATACGCTCGGGCCGGTGTGGCTGTTTCCCGTGCTGGAGCTGGCGATGCTGTTGCCGCTGGCGATCGGAGTGCCGGTGCGCCATGCGCGGGAGACGACCTTTCACCGCATGGCGGCCATCGCGTCCATTGCCATCGTCACCGTGGCCAACGTCGCCTCGCTTGTCCTGTTGCTCAAAAGTCTGTTGACTGGCGGAGCCACCGCCGGCACGCCGCTGATGTTCGCCGCCGTGCAAATCTGGCTGACGAACGTGATCGTTTTTGCGTTGTGGTATTGGGAGCTGGATCGGGGTGGTCCGAGCGCGCGCTGCCGGGAGGACCACCGCGAACCTGACTTCTTATTTCCGCAGATGACCACTCCGGCCGCCGCGCCAGCCGGCTGGGCGCCGCGGTTTATCGACTACCTGTACGTGGCGTTCACCAACGCGACGGCGTTCAGCCCGACCGACACCATGCCGCTCACACGCTCGGCGAAATTCCTGATGACCGTACAGTCGATCGCATCGCTATTGACGGTGGCTTTTGTCGCGGCGCGCGCCGTCAACATTCTGTCCTAGCGAAAAACTCTTACTGAGGCGCCATCCACTGGCGGACGGCGTCCACCTGGTCGGGCGTCAAATACACCGGCCGCGACGTTGCGTCCAGGCTCGGCCCGTTCGTCAGCTGGCGCGGCTCGCCGTAGGTTTCGTCGCCGTCGGCATCGCGGTTGACGTCGACCATGAACAGCTGGAATCCGCTGTCGGTCAGCGCGAGGTAGCCGAGAGAATTTCCGTCAGCGGTCCATACCGGATTGGCGATCATGCCTGTCGCCACCTGGCGCGGGTCCCCCAATTGCGGATGGCCGTTGTCTACCTGGATGTCGGCCACGTACAGGTTTTCCTGCACCGCTGGACCGCCCTCGACAAACGCGATCTCCTTCGCATCCGGTGAATAGCTGGCCTGACGGGTGGCGTGGTCCGCATCGGTGAGCGGCACGATGTTGGCCGTGGGGACGTCGAGCCACTGCAGCTGTTCCTCGAGCTGGGCTCCCGCATAGTTGTAGCGAGTAAAGACGATGTGCCGCGGATCCTGAGGATCGACGGCGATGTCCTGGTCGCCACCGGCGTATTCGGGTGGCCGCGTAATCTGGATTGGCGCCTGGGCGCCGAAACCCAGCTCCCAGATGGCGAGATCGCCATTACCGGTGCTGGATTTGTTGAAGTCGGCCAGCACGTACATCCGATCTTTGCCAGGCACGGACACCGGCTGAGTCGCCCAGTGGTTCTGGGAGACGCTTGCCACCGCGTCTTTGGTGATCGACCGGGGTGGTCCATCTCCGGAGGCAAACCACACGTCGGAGGCGTTTTTCGTGCGCTTCACAAAGACCAGTCCATCGTCGCTGAGAGCCGGTTGGCCGATGCCGCTGTCGCTGGTCAACTGTATCGGCGCGGGCGCTCCGGTCATCCACATATTGCCGTCGATCACGTACAGCCAGGACGCCGAGGCTTGCGTCGCCTGGGGAGTGGCGGTCGCGGCGGCGACGGGTCGGCTGGTAGGTTGTGGCTGACTGGTGGCCGGTGCGGCGACCGGCAACACCACCGGAATTGGCGTTTTCGCCGTGGCCGGCACGAGTGGAGGTGGCGTTGCGGACGCGGGTGCAGCGGCGGGGGCGATGTCGACGAGATACGACAGGTTGCGCAGCCCGAGTGTGCCGCTGAGCAGTCCGCCGGTGATGAACACTGCCAGCGCGATGGTTCTGAACTGCGGGATCACGTGTCCGAAGGCTGCCCGGATGCGGTCGACGCGGTGGGCTTCATGAGGCGCGCGACCGCGGGGCGGATGGCGCTCCAGTTGGGAAAGACGACTTGCTGTGTTCCATCCGGCGAGTAGCCGAGTGTCGCGAAATCGGGGGCAGACAGAATCGTCTGATGGATGGACTCCGGCGAGACAGAACGCGCCTGGGCCGCGAGCTGCAGGAGCGCCGGCAGGGGCAGGTCGGTCTTGACCGAGCCCTGCATGTCCGCGACCAGCTCGGGGACGCGACCCACGGTCGAGACTGACTGCACACGATTTTTGATCGCGATCAGCACCTGCTGTTGGCGGGCCGATCGGCCGAAATCCGACTGGAGGTCGCCATGTCGGGAGCGCACATATTCCAGGGCTGTCGTGCCGTCCAGGTGCTGCGGACCTGCCGGAATATACAGACGAAAGAACGCGTACGGATCCTCCGAATTGAGGTCATCGGGGTACATCTCGTCCAGGATCGGATGCTGGACTGTCACGTCCACACCGCCGAGCGTGTCGATGACCTGCACGAGACCGTTCAGTCCGACCCACGCGTAGTAGTCGATCTTGATCTGAAACAGTTTTTCAACGGTCGAACGCGCCAGCGCGATGCCGCCCACTTCGTAGGCCACGTCGATCTTCTGGTAGCCGTAGTTGGCAATCGGAACCCAGAAGTCGCGCGGAATGGAAATCATGGCGACGTCATGTGTCCGAGGATCGACGCTGACCAGGATCATGGACTGGGTCAGTACCGCGTCGGCAGTGAACTTGAGGTCGTTATCGCTGCCCAGCAGCAGGAGGTTGAAACGTCGATCGGGCAAGAGTGGACCGACGGGGTCGCTACCTTCCGGCGGCAGAACATCCGTTGCGGTCGGTTCGGGTGTTGCGAGTGTCGTCGTCGACGTGTCGACCTGGGGGGCGGTGCTTTCGGCAACCTCCGGCGTAGGCGTTGTCGGGTCGAACTGTACGTTGGTCTGGGGTACGACCTGTTCTGGTGCCGGCGGCGGTGCGGCGGGCACGGTTTGGCCCGTCATCTCCGACACGGCCGCGGGTACCGCGTACCACTCGGGCAACAGGATGCGAACGGACAGCTCCAGCGCGAACAGAACCATTACTCCGGCGAGCACGATGCCCATAGCCAGAGCAAGGACGCGCAGCATGCTATGCAGGATACGCGCAGGGCCATCGCGTGTGCCGCGAGCACGTGCGTCGGACGCGCTACAAAAGTAACGACCGTGCTGACGACGGGCCAGCCGAAAAGCTCACGTGATTCTCATGTCGATTGGGAGTCGTTGAGCAGTACAAGTGCATGTTGTGGTGGCCAAGCGCAGCTCGAACACGTGTCCGGATGCCAGCGCCGGCCACAGGGCATGTGCGGGGTGGGCTCGAGTGCGTGCGCCGAACACGCGTGCGCCGAACACGCGTGCTGAGCCGCACTCGGGCGGCGTGGCCCTACGTGGTCGCAGTCGCCACCAGCGCGTGTGCGCTGGCCGGATCGCTCCTGGCGGGAGGTGGTGGCGACATTCCGCCGCTGCTGTCTTGGGGGCGGTGGCGGTCACCGCCTGGTACGGGGGCCTGTGGCCCTGGACTGCTCGCGACCGCGCTCGGTTTCCTCGCGCTGGATTACTTCTTCGAGTTGCCGCCGAACTCACTGGCAGTGTCCGACCCTCGCACGGTTGTGGACCTGCTCACGTTCACGGTCATCGCCGGCTTGCTGGGTTCACTCAACGCCCAGTTGCGCATGGCGCAGCGGCGCACCGAAGTGGCCCTGTCCGAGGCTGAAGCCGCTGTGCGGGCGCGTGACGAGGCGCTGACGGCGGTCTCGCACGACATGCGCACGCCGTCGATTGCGATTCGCGCCACCGTTGCCGCGTTGCAGGAGTCGGACGGCAGTCGCCCGGGGGCACACGCTGGCAGTTATTGTCAAATATTGGGGCCGAAAGTCAACGGCTCGAGCACTTTATTGGCGACGCCCTCGCCCTGGGTCGCATCGAGGCGTGGATCCAGCCGAACTGCACGCCAAATGCGCCGGACGAAGTCGTCTCGGCCATTCTCGACCGACACATGCCAGTGTTGACGGGGCGGCACATTACCTTCGAGGTTCCCGACACGCTGCCGCTGTTTTCGTTCGATCCCGCACTCCTGGAGCAAGCGGTGGGCAACCTGCTGGCGAATGCCGGAGCGCATACGCCCGCGGGTATGGACGTGCCGGTCCTCGAAACTCCGCACATCCTGATCGTCGACGACGAGCCCGCCGTGCGGGACGCGTTACGCGCCCTGGTGGGCGGTTGGGGGTTCGCCGTCTCGACGGCGGCGTCCGGGCCGGCGGCCATCGACACAGCGGCGCGCGAGCAGCCCGACC
>JAFAWJ010000959.1 GCA_019242065.1 Chloroflexota bacterium | reverse complement strand
GAAGTGAAAGACGTACTGTGCCCCACGGAACAGATCTGATTCGCCGGGTAGCGCCGTGACGTCCACCTGGTGAACCTCACAACGCGCATTGCCGCGGTGATGCGCCAGGTTGTCGAGTCGCCCGCGACTGAGATTGTCGATGACCGTGACGTGGAAGCCGCGCTCGATCAACAGATCGACCATGTGGCTACCGATGAACCCGGCTCCACCTGTGACGACGGCTCGTTCTGCGGCGCTCACGGCTCAGCCTAGCTCGGACAGTTGCACGGTTTTGACATTGAAGTACTTCGGATCGCTCAGCGAATCCGGCAGCTTACCCGCTTTGAATGCGTCGCACAGGTCGACGATGGCGTCTTCCACGCTGTGTTTTGGCGTCCAGCCCAGCTCGCGCTGAATTTTTGCCGACGAGACGTGGTACGAGCGCAGGTCGTTACTCGGCGTGGTCTCCATGGTGATCTCGCCGATCTCCGGCATCTTCTCGCTGACGACTTTGCGCACCATCTCGCCCAGCTCGGACACGGTGTGGTTCTGGTACGCGGCGTTGAAGATCTTGCCCGCGATCTGTTCCGAAGGGCGCTCCAGCAAATCGACATACAGGTCGGCGATATCGTCGACGTGGATATTCGGTCGCTTTTGCGACCCACCGAAGATGGTGATCTTGCGATTGTTGACGGCCAGATTGGTGAGAATATTCACAGTCAAATCCAGACGCTGGCGCGGCGAATAGCCGCACACCGTCGCGGGCCGGATGATGACAGTCGTGAACTCCGGGCTCTGGTACTTCAGGAGAATTGGCTCACACAAGCCCTTGTATTTGTTGTAGTCAGTCAACGGGACCAGCGGATGGTCCTCGGTGACGTCCGGCGCGTCGCTGACGCCGTACACGCTGGAGCTGGAAGCGTAGATGAAGCGGCCCACACCCGAGTGCTTGGAGATCGACACCAGAGGCTCGAACGCGTCGAAGTTGATGGTCTTGCTGAGGTCGGGATTCAACTCGAAACTGGGGTCGTTCGAAATGCAGGCGAGGTGGATGACGGCATCCGCACCCGGCAGCACATCCCCGAGCAAGCCTTCATCCCGGATGTCGCCCTGGATGCACTCCAGTCGAGGAGTGTCCTCCGGCAGCACGTCATGACCAAAAAGAAAGAGGTCCAGCACGCGGACCTCGTAGCCCTTCGCCAGCAGTTTCGGCACGAGAACCGCGCCGACGTAGCCGGCGCCACCCGTCACAAAGACCTTCGTCACAGATTGGCACCCTCCAGAGCACCAGTTGGTTCACTTCGTATGGCGCGAGGTACGTCATTGCGCCGCCGGACGCGAATGTCCCACCACAGTTTGAGGATGATCCATTGCGCGCTGGTTGCATTGGACACCGCGACGGCTTTGGACCGGCCGTAGCTGCGTTCCTGGTGCGTCAGTCCGATCTCGACATAGGAATAGCCGGCGTCCAGCGCGTGCACGAGCATTTCCGTCGCGAAATAGAAACCCTGGACTGTTCGCGGCAGCGCGCGCGCCAGCTCCGTTGGATACACCACCGGACCCTGGTAGTACTTGAGATTCCAGCCGAAGAGCAGGTTGACCTGATCGGTAGAGATGCGGGTCAGCGCGCGGCGCAGGAACGGGCGCTTCCACGGCGTGGCATGGAATGGCACCACCATGTCGGCTTTGCCGACCGCCCCAAAGATGGCTTTGACCGACTCGGGGGCGACCTCGTGATCACCTGGTACGAACGTGTAGTAGCTCATGCGCGCTTCGGCCAGGGCCGTGCTATACGCGGCGCCGAAGCCACGATTCCTGGGGTGGTGGATCACTCGCACGTGGTTCAGCTGGGCCGCCAGTTGTTCCGCGAGCTCGCCCGTGTTGTCGGTGCTACCGTCGTTGACGATCAGAATCTCGTAATCCTCGAAGTCGGTGCACGCGGCAAGCGCGTCTTCGACCGAACCCTGGAGATTCAGCGCTTCGTTATACGCCGGAATGAGAACGGAGATGGTGCGGCGTCGAGCAGAATCCACCGGCTCAGTACGGCCCGAGGAACCTGGCCTGTACGTCAGGGACTGTGCCGTTCAGCGCATCGTCGCTGCGCAGGACATCCAGACATGCCTGCGCGATGGAGACTGGGTTCGGGTGGAACGCGTCCTCCAACGGTTTGGAGACCGGCGCCGGACAATCCGGCGGAGTGACCCGGCGGACCGGAGCATGCAGGCTCCCCCAGCCTTTTTCCGCCGCCACGGCCGCGACTTCGGCGGCGACGCCATAGCGCGACCAGCTGGTATCGGCGACCACCAGGTGGTGTGTCTTTTCGATCGACGTCAGGATGATCTCTTCGTCGAGTGGCCGAATGGTGCGCGGGTCCACGACTTCGGCGCTGATGCCGTGCTCGGCAAGCACCGTAGCCGCGCGGGTCGCCTCGTGGACCATCAGCGACGCGGCGACAATGGTGATGTCCGTTCCCTCGACCACGACGCGCCCTTTCCCAAACGGAATCGGCGTCGCGTCCTCCGGGACGTCCTCTTCGAGTTCGTAGAGCGCCCGGTTCTCGAGGATGATGACCGGCGCCGAGCCGGTCAATGCGCTGACGAGCAGGCCTTTCGCGTCGGCGGGCGACGCGGGCGTCACCACCACGAGTCCGGGGAAATGCGCAAACGTCGCGTGCAAACTCTGCGAGTGGGTCGCACCCTGGCCCCAACCGCGGCCGACGATCGCCCGCGTCACCACCGGTACACCACCCTGGTCGCCGTACATGTAGCGCCACTTCGCGGCCAGATTGATGAGCTGGTCCATCGCCAGGAACATGAAGTCGTTGCGGGGGTGCACCACCAGAGGCCGTTTGCCCACGGCCGCGGCGCCAATCGTGATGCCCGCGAATGCATTTTCACAATTGGGGATATCGAACACGCGCGCCGACCCGAACTGTTCGTATGCCGCGCGCGTCGTGCCGAAAATACCTTTGAAATCGTCGACGCCGATGCCAGCTACGAAAATCGACGGATCAGCCTCCATGCACTGGACGGTGCCTTCGCTGATCGCCTGCCAGTACTTCAATGAGTGCATCGCGGGTGTCACCTAGTACGTGCCGTCGAGCAAATGCTCGACCGACGGGAACGGGGCCGCCTTTGCGGCAGATACCGCCGCATCCACTTCATCCTGAATGTCCTGCCGCCAACCGTCGATGTCTGCCCGGCTGCTGACACCCGCCGTCAGCATCTGGGCGGTTGCCGCCTTGATCGGGCACCGCTCGATCCACGCGTCAACCTCGGCTTTGGTGCGGTAGCCCGCCTCGTAGTCCCAGTTGGGTCCTACGTGCTCGCGCCAGCGGTACGTGCTGAACTCCAGGAAGTACGGCCCCTGACCGGAGCGTGCCCAGGCAACGGCTTCGTCGGCGGCTCGCCGTACCGCAAACACATCGTTGCCGTCCGCAAATGTCGACGCGATTTGATAGCAACGAGCACGTTCCCAGATCGTGACGCCCTTTGGCTGCCGCACCTCCAGGGGCGTATGCGTCGAGTACCCGTTGTTCTCGCATACGAAGATGACCGGCAAACGCTTCAGCGAGGCGAAGTTGAGGGTTTCATGAAAAATGCCTTCCTCAATGGCACCGTCGCCGAAAAAACACACCGCGACGCGTTGCGACCCATCCATGGTGAATGCCCACGCGGAGCCGGTGGCCACCGCCATCGTCTGACCCAGGATTGCCGACGACGCAATAAAGCCCACTTCCGGCGCGCTCAGGTGCACGGAACCACCGCGTCCATGCGCCGTGCCGGTTTGTTTGCCGTACAACTCGGCAATCATCGGCGCAAGCGGGCCGCCTTTGGCGAGGTAGTGCGCGTGACAACGATGGCCGCTATACACCACGTCGTCCTGCCGTAGCGCCGAACATACGCCGACCGCGACCGCCTCCTGACCAATCGAGAAATGCGTCGGTGTACGCATCTCCTGTTCGCTGTAGAGATCAGCCAGGGTTTCTTCGGCGATACGAATGCGCATCATGTCATGCAGCATCCGTGGCGCATCCTGCTGCGCAAATGGACGATGTGGCTCAACGTGCGTGTCAGATACTTCGACCGTCACTGCCGCTCCCAAGGATGCCCGAAATCAGATGCTGCCCACCATAGGGGTACCGTCGCCCACTGCGGCACGCGTGCGCATTCTAAGTGCGGGTTGAGATTCGGTCAATCGACCGTAATCTGCGGGGTGACCGTCTCAATCTCGCCACGAACGTGTTTTGATCACAGCACCGGCTGCCCAAGGCCAGGCTGCCCGGGCCCACAGGCGGCTCCATTTTCGGTGCTGGCGAGCGCCCGCTCGAGGGCAGCGCGATTCGGCGTTGGGACCAGCTCGTGCGCGCTTCGATCGAAGACGAACAGGTTCGCGTAGGGATAGAAGGCGGGTTCGCCATAGATCTCGGTGGTCACCCCCGCGTCGCCGATCGTGAGTCGCGGCGTGACCACGTCGCCACGCAGCGTCGGGTCGTCGTAGGCGATCTGGATCGCACCGGCGACGTCCCAGGGCGCCTCAAAGACGACGCCCGGGCCAACGTACGGACAGCTACCGGCGAGCAGCACGCTGGCGCCGCCCGACAACGTCGGCGCCGCGGCGTGCAGGGCACGCATGACGTCGCTCTGCTCGCGCGCCGCTTCGACCCAGAACGCGGCGAGGGTCAAGTTCAGCAGCGTGCCACTCAGGCACAGCAGCCCGATAAGTGTGGCCAGGACCTCGGCTCGGACCCGCGGGCGTGATCGGGCGTCGTGTGCGGCGAGGCCTCTCGGCCAGAGCCGCGGCGGCCAGATGCCCGCGATCAGCCCGGCCAGTCCCGTCAGGGCCAAGGCCACGCCAATCGCCGCGGCGATCATGGTGCGGTTGGCGCTGCCCGACAGCGTGCCCGCGAACGCCTGGTTGGTCACAAAGATGGCCAGCCCGGCGACGAAGACCACCAGCCCACCCACGATCAATCGTCGGCTCTCAGGTCGCCAGGCCGTCCAGTCCGCGTACCTGGCGGCTCCGAACGTCCAGGCACCGACGCCGCCGCCCACGACGACCGCCGCGATCAGCCGCACGGCATCCGGCCATTTCAGCGCCGCATCGCTTGCCAGCAGCGGCAGCCCGACCCCGTAGCCCCCGAGGCCGACGAGCCCGCCGTCACGCAGCACGGCGGCAAACCAGCGTGCGCGCGCCAGCAAGCTGGCAAATTCGGGCAGCCGCGTCGTCGTCGCGACCTTGAAGACGACGACCGCCAGGATCGAGGCCACCAGCACCCCGACCACGGCGGCAACACGCGGACTCCAGGGTCGCTGTGCGCGCCACAGCACCAACAGCGGCAGCAGTAAGCTCAGACCAACGAAGACCTCGTAGGCGAGCAGTGAGATAGCCAGTGCGCTAGCCGCGAGCATGGTCCACGCGACCCACGCCCGCCCGGTGCGCAGCGCTCGAAGGCTCGCGTACGCGCCCACGACGAAAAACGCCAGGGCAATGTCGGCCTGAATCGCCGCGATCCAGAACCGGTCCGTGCTGTACTGCGGCAACGTCACGAACACCGCGCACGCGGCAAATGCCAGCGAGCGCCGGATGCCCAGCTCGAGCAGTATCAGGTACATGCCAACGCCGCCCACGGCCAGCAAGCCGATGCTGGCGAGGTGATAGCCCAGCGGATCCAGCCCCGCGACCTGATACAGGGCCGCCAACAGGACCAGGTGCGGCGGCCGCGCGCCGAGGTCGGGCGCGAGCACCTGAATAGCCCCTGAGAAACCCGGCTGCGGGCCGAGCGCCAGGTTGGCCAAAAAGCGCCAATCATCAGAATAAAAACCGAGTTGGCCGACGTACAGGAGCGACGGAACGACGACCACCGCGCACAGCACGAAACAGTCGAGGAACAGCCTAACCGCGCACCTCGCCCGAACCCGCCAGCTCGCGCTCTGGTCGTGCCGGTGCTGTGCTCGCGATTCGGTGGTTCCTCCACCTGCCTACGAAAGCCAGGCCGATGCCCGCCAGTGGCACGAGAAACAGCTCGGCGGGCAGTCGATAGCGCTGGTCGTAGTCGACAATCGTTGCCAGACTGGTCAGCGTAAACATCGCCACGCTCGCTACGCACACCACAAAAAGCAACCTGTAGCGAATGCCGTAGATTGCGCCGACAACCGCCAGCGCATAAAAGATCAGAAAATACGCCGTGGATCCCAGTGCATGCGCGCGTGAGTAGTCAGGCGTCGCCGGCTCCCAGAATATCTTGAACTTGCGCGCGGTTTGTTCGAGGACAAACGACGGATGATGCACGGCGAAGACCAATGGCCCTGACTGTACGAACTCTTGACGTTGATCCGCCGGTAACGTCTCGAGAATTGGCGGCTCTGCAAGATCCAGATCGACCCCACTCGTCGCCCGCCCTTGCTCGGTCTCGAGCAAACCATTTTTCACCGCCGAACGCGCCCAGTCGCCAACTCGCTCGACAAGTCCAGTACTTTGGCTGTTGTGCCCGATCGCCGCGCTCGAAAACACAAGCACTGAGATCACCACAGTTGGTACTAGGAAGCCGGCAAGTCGAGTTACTAAACCCTGTCGTCCGATGGCAATTATCGTGATCAGTAACGCAACCATAAACGCCACGCCGGTCGGTCGAACGCTGATCGACAGCAATGCCAGCACACCCACCAGCGTCGCGTCGCGCAAGAGGTGCCGCGAAGACTTCAGCACCAATGTTCGGTCCGCCGTTACCGCGATCAGAAACAGAAACACCGTTTCGCTCAGCAGGTACGTGGTCCAGAACACGAACGTGATCTGAATGGCGGCGATGACGCCCGCCGCGCGCGCCGCGTGCCTGTCGCCAGTTTCGCGTAGTGTCAATCGCACCAGGACCAGCACCGTCGCCGCCCCGACGACCGCCTGCACGATCACCACGAACCAACTCACGTCTACTGGCAGCAGCAGCCCGAGCCACAGCACCAGCGGATAAGTCGGCGAGTGTTCGATCGGCAAGCCGGCGATCGCCGCGAGCCCGTGGTCGCGCAAGGCCTGCGCCGAGCTCAGATAGCCAGCGCCATCCACCCCGGTTTT
>JAFAWJ010000071.1 GCA_019242065.1 Chloroflexota bacterium | reverse complement strand
CCGTGCGCATTCCGAAGCAGAGGTTCGACTCGCCGGAGCAGCTCGCCTTTGCACGCGTGCTGAGTTACAACCCGTGGCACAGCCTGCCCGAGCACCGGCCGCTGGGCAACATCAGTCGGGCCCGCAAGCGGCTGTACTGGGAGATGTCGCAGCTGCGCCAGCGGATGAACAACGTGGTCCACTACGAGCCCACGGGGGACGAGGTGTTCCCTGGCTGAGGGCTCCGGCGGAAGTGGTGCTGGCCGTGCGCGAACTGGAGCGGGTCGTTGGTTCTAGTTTCCCGAACCGGGACCTTGGCCACCACTGGATTACACTCCGTCGGTGAGATCCACCTGGCCGACTGCCACGACCCGGGTCGCCGCCAATTCAAAAGTTGCTGGCTCGAGTGTCGGGTAGCGCACGCCTGCGCTTGTGGCAGCACGCGGCGCTCGAGCAGTTTGTCAACCATCACCAGCCGGACTTTCTGGCGGTGGCCACTCCGGGCGCGGGTAAGACGACCTTTGCGCTGGTGGCCGCGCGCATCGCCCTGGCCGAGCGCCCGGCGCCGCTGGTGGTCGTCACGCCGACGGCACACCTGAAAACGCAGTGGGCGCATGCGGCGGCGCGGCTGGATTTGCACCTGGACCCGGCCTGGTCGGCAGCCGGTGCTGGACTGCCGGCGGACATGCACGGGGTGGTGACCACCTATCACCAGGTGGCGCTGGCCCCGGCCGCGATGCGGCGGTTGGCGCAGCGAGCATTCGTGATCCTGGACGAGGTGCACCACGGTGGTGAGGATCGCGCCTGGGGCGCAGGACTGCAGGAGGCGTTCGGCGGTGCCGCGCGTCGACTGAGTTTGTCGGGGACACCCTTTCGCAGCGACACGCGCGCCATCCCGTTCGTGCGCTATCAGGGCGACGAAGCGGTCCCGAATTTCGAGTACGGCTATGGCGACGCGTTGCGCGATGGGGCTGTCGTGCGCCCGGTGTACTTTCCCGTGGTGGGCGGTGTGATGGAGTGGAGCGCGCCGAATGGCGCGGTCTACACCGCATCCTTCGAGGATCCGCTACGGCTGGAGCTGGCCAATCAACGCTTGCGCACCGCGCTGTCGCTCGAAGGCGAGTGGCTGCCGGATGTCCTGCATGACGCGGTCGATCGCCTGAATGACGTGCGGCGCGCGCAGCCCAACGCCGGCGGACTGATCATCGCCAGCGATCAGGAGCACGCGCGTCGCATCGACGAGCTGTTGCGCTGGGACTACCGGGTGGAGGCCACGGTCGTGACCTCGGACGATCCGTCGGCATCCGAACGGATTGCGGAGTTCGCGATCGGAACGAGCCCATGGCTGGTCGCGGTGCGCATGGTGTCTGAAGGTGTCGACATCCCGCGACTACGGGTGGGCGTATATGCGACCGCGACGACGACGGAGCTGTTCTTCCGTCAGGCGGTCGGTCGCTTCGTGCGCTGGGAACGCGGTAGTGGGGTGCGCAACCAGCGCGCCTGGTTGTACATACCCGACGATCCGCGTCTGCGCACATGGGCGGCGCTGATCACCCAGCAGCGACGCCACTCGCTGGCGCGTGCGATGAGCCGGACTTCCGACAACGCCATCGGCGAGCGCACCGTGGCGGCCAGCGTGGCCGACGACGACCTGGCGCAGTTGTCGCTGTTCGCGCCGCTGTCCGCGGTGGCGACCGAGACATTGTCGGTCAGCCCGTGGCACGAAGCGTTGCCGGACGACTGGTCGGTGGATGATCGGGCGATCGAGCTGCAGTTGGCGCCGCCGCCCAGGCTCGCTGCACCGACCGTGGTCGCCGACGGGCAGACGCGCCGACAACTCAAAGATGCGCTGCGGAGCGCGAATGCCGCCGCCGCGCGCGACCTGGCGCGGCGAACCGGGCTGAGCCATGCACAGATCAACGCCGAATTGAATCGCCTGGCCGGTATACGACGTATTGCCGAGGCGACCGTCGAACAGCTCGAAGGGCGACTCGAGCGGGCTGACCGCTGGCTGGCCACGACAGCATGAGAAGGATCGTCTTTGTCGGAGCAGTGGCAAACTGCTGTCGATGCTCCCTTTCCAGTCTGACATCACCATCAAAAATAGTCGCCGGTCGGTAGACGCGACGGTCCAGCGTTTGACCACGCTGATCGCCGAGCGTGGAATGACGATCTTCGCCACGATCGATCAGACCGCCGCGGCCCGCGGCGTCGGCCTCGATCTGCGCGACACGGTCCTGGTCCTGTTTGGCAGTCCAGCTGCAGGCACGCCCGTCATGGAGACCGTTCCGCTGGCGGGACTGGACCTGCCGCTGAAGGTGCTCGTGTGGGACGACGAGGGGCAGACACGCGTGTCGTACCTGAGTCCGACGGCGCTTAGCGCGCGATACGGGCTGACACCCTCACTGGCGGCGCCGCTCGCCGGTATCGACCACTTGACCGACGTCTTGGTCGGGCCCTAGCACGGCTTCGCGATCGTTGACCCGTAGCCACCGTGCACGTCGCCGACCTCGGCTTCGCGTGGCTTTCCTCAGCGGACTGGGGCGGGAATGGAGAAATTTGTTCATGCCCGCCAGGTGGTAGCCGACGACGGGGTCCGGCTCCGGTCGGAGCGTTCCAAGTTGGTCATAGTCGGCGGAGCCAGGCGCGCGCGGCCGCGTCCTCCAGCACGTCGTACAGTCCGGCACGGATCTGCGCATTATTTTCGATGTTCAGCGCCGTCAAGCCCTGATACGCCGCATACCAGAAAGGTGTCACCAGCTGGTGGGTGAGATTGAACCGCTTGAAGACCTGCTCATTCGTCGCCCCGTCGAGGACCAGGAAGCGCGTCTCGGGATAGTCGACTCCGTTGCTGAGAACGGTGTTCAGGCCCCAGGCGATTTTGTCGATACAATCGTCCATGCAGTTTTCGAGGCTGCCGTCGTAATTGCTGGCGAAGAACAGTCGCCGCCGGTCATCCAGGAAGACCCAGCGGGCGAAGTGGATGGACTTGACGCCGATCAGATTCGCGTGGTTCAACACGCGCCGCGCCAGGAAGTTGGTGCCCCACAAGACCACACTGCCGGTGATTTTGCGAAATGGACCGGGCTTGAGAAAACCGGCGGAGGTGAACGGATTCTGCACGCCGTGGTCTTCCTGCGTGGCAAGCTCCTGGATCAACGCGTCGCTGGGGACCACGTCTCGGGCAACGTCATGGGTTTCGTGCCAGCGGAGGACGACCAGGTACAGCGGGGCGCCGAGCAGGATGGCGGGAAACAACAGGACTCCGGCGATACCGCCCAGTGCGAGCGGCGCGCGTCCGCGACGCGGAACGTGCATTGATTGGAGTCCAGGAACTGGCGGATGGCGTCGTGCAACTGCGCTTCCTGGCGGACCTGCTCGACGGTGCGGCCGACGGTATTGACGTAGCTCGCGGCGGCGGTCACGGCGTG
>JAFAWJ010000657.1 GCA_019242065.1 Chloroflexota bacterium | reverse complement strand
CTGGTCCGCAAGCTGCTCAGGCGCGGCAGCTTCACCTCCACCCACGATCGACGTCAATCTGACCTACAACAACATCGTTCATTCGGTCACGTTGACGGCGGCCGCTCCGCAAGCAAGCGTCGACTGGACCAGCCTGCTGGTGGATGGTCAGATGTCGATGCCAGTTGCTTATACGTACACGGTGAATGTCAAGGACGTGGATACGTCGCAGCGGCCAGGTCAGTTGCCGAGCCCACAGATCAGTGCGGTGGGCAACGTCGACATCGAGCCACGCGGTCAATTGTATGACATTACGGTGGTACCGGTGCGGACCTTCGGCCTGCCCTGGGACCGGTACTCCAGCGTCGAAGTCGAGTGTCGGTACACGGACTCGGTCAATAACATCAACGAGCAGCCGAGTGCGGTGCTGAATAGTGGGAACACGGAGGTTGACTGGTCCGTGTTTCTGCGTGCGTCTACAACTTCCGGATGGTAGCTGGCAGACCTCGGCGATCCTCCGCGTGACGGATCGACGTGCGACTGGATTCGACGACCCGCTATTTCGGAGTAGCCAGGTCGCGGAGGATGATCGCAGGACGTTGACCACCGCGACAGTTCTGAGCGCCCTGGGGGCAGCGTGCTCACGTGTGTGAACTGGCGGAGTCACCGGCAGGGATACAGAAAGTCGCGAGCCGCTCCGTCAATGCTTCGGCGATTGCCGACTCTTCTGCCACGAGTTTTTTGCTACCCCGCAACGGCGGCTGCGCGAATGCGTCGCGTGCGAGATGATTCGGACACGCCGACTGGGTGCGCAGCCTGGCGTTCAGTGTTGACGCGGACACCCTGGCCTGGGGCAGTCATGACGGTACTCTTGCATCCGCGTGGAGACCTCGACTTGGCGTCCATCCCAACCGACTGCGGAGAGTCGTGGGAATCAAATCTGAACTCGGAGCGACGAGCCGAGCGAAGTCCGAAGATACCTTCAAATTGTCCCCAATCAGCCACCCCACTCCGATGCAATGAGAGTACCCGCATGAGTTCCTCGAATGCCGACCGGTCCAGTTGATCGCGGGGCGCCGCGGAGGTGACCGCGGTCATAGGCGGTGGTATCGACGTCCACCTCGAGCAGGCGGAGGTCGAGATTGTCGAGGTGTTGACTCACCCAGTTGGTTGAGACCAAAGCGGACGGATTGGCATACATCGTGCCGCCAGACATCATGTGGTACTCCTCTGGCGTCCGTGAGCTGCGGACGCGGACGAGACCACTGCTCGGCTCAGCGCGGAGATTGCCGAGCGGCTGCGCCCTTTCGACGATCAGTTGGATTGGCTGGATGGGATCCCTGGAGTAGGTCGCCGTACCGCTGAAGTGTTGCTCGCCGAGATCGGCACCGATCTGCAACGTTTCCCAAGTGCGGCACACCTGGCGTCCTGGGCTGGCAGGTGTCCGGGCAATGACGAGAGCGCCGGCAAACGTCTGAGCGGTAGGACGCGCAAAGGCAACATCTGGCTGCGGGTGGCCTTGACGGAGGCAGCCCAGGCCGCCGGCCGAAAGAAGGACAGTTACCTCTCCGCTCAGTATCGACGACTTGTCGCGCGGCGCGGGAAGAAGAAAGCGGTTGTCGCCGTCGGCCATACTATCCCGGTCGGCGCTTACTGGCTGCTGACCCGGCCAGACCTCTACCACGATCTCGGCAGCACCTACTTCGACGAACATGATCGCACGCGTGTCGAGCGTCGGCTGGTCCATCGCCTCGAAGCCCTCGGCTACAGCGTGCAACTCAAACCACGCGCAGCCTGACACCGGCAAGCGCCTTTTTCATCCCAGGCAAATCGCTCAGCTGAGTGTCCTTTTTCGTGAGTCAGCGCGCCCTGGATCACCAGCCAACTTGAGCGTGATCCAGCCTTGCAGGGCACGACCCTGTTCGGGTTGCTGAAGGAACTCCACCCAGGTCGCTGCCAGGAGAGTCAGTTACGGACGTTGCATCGTCAGATCGCAGCATGGCCGGCGCAATACGGTCCGGGCCGCGAAGTGATCCTTTCCCCAGATTCACGAGCCGGGCGAGGCGGCGCAGTCCGACTTCACGCATATGAACAGCCTGGACGTGACGCTCGGCGGCGTGCCATTTCCGCACATGGTCTTCCACCTGGTGTTGGTGTACTCGAACGTCGAGGCCATTCAGATCTGCTTCAACGAGAGTTACGAGAGCCTCGTCGAAGGCTTCGAAACCTGCCTGTGGCAAATACGTGCCGCTCCCCGCCGCCGACATCCAGCGAATCGGCCACCAGGAGCACCCGAAGCGCAGGCTCGTCAGGAGTGCCATGGATTCCGCTCGCGACAACCAACTAGCTACGCCATCGTCTGCTGCGGCTGGTTGACTCCGGGCGGAACGCCCGCGGCACGCATGCGCTGCCGCCGCTCGCTGCGCCGCGGGCGGGCATTCGGCGTGTGCGGCGTGTGGCTCTGGCGAAGGGGTTGTTGCGGTGTCGTCCTTGTCGCGGCCTGCCAGTGCGCACGGGCGTTGTCGTAGAAGACCGCACGGCGCAGGGCCATACGCGCGGTGCCGCCCTGGTTCGAAGCTGACCGACTCAACGTCGCGGCGGCCTCGAAGTTGGTCAACTGCGGATATACGAATTCTTCGAGGTAGCGGACGGGGTCGCACGGCCAGAAGACGTCGGAGCCGTACAGCAGCATGTCGTGCGGCAGCATGTCTAGCGCTTTGCGGACCGAGTCAACCTGCCAATCCGCCGGACAGCCGAACGACAGGTCGGCTTTGAGTTGCCAGTGATCCTTGCCGACTTCGTCGGCGTGGAATGTCTCCATCGCGAGCGTGGCGATGCACTCGTCGACCCACGGCCAGCTCAGGTGCGCCAGGTGGCCATGGAAGTCCGGCACGCGATGCACGCCTTCGAATGACGCGGGGCGGCAGTACGAGCTGGACCGCCCGTCGAGGAAGATGCCCGAATGGAAGGCGACGTACATGCCCAGGTTTGCCAGCTCGGTGAAAAGCGGCAGCACCTCCTCGTCCTCGGCGGTCCAGCGGTCGGGCACCATCTTCACCCCCCGAATACCGAGTTCGTGGTAGCAGCGTCGGGCTTCCTCAATCATCCGCTCGGTCGCCGCACGTTGGTCCCTG
>JAFAWJ010000582.1 GCA_019242065.1 Chloroflexota bacterium | reverse complement strand
GTCGCCAGACCGAGTGACCAGTCGACAATAATGGCCTGCAACGAAGGGTCCGAAATCACCACCGCGCCGGCGTCGTCGACACTGGTCACGGTGACGACCTCGACATCGCGACGCTCGGGTTCGGCGGTAATGCCGCGGATCGCGCGTCCGGCTGAGCCCTGCGCGTGCAGTTCGTGATTCACCACCAGGGCCTTTTCGACGACTAGCCGTTCACCTGTGCGCATAAGAGAAATCTAAACACGGCGCAGGTCCGAAGGGAGCAAGCCCAGGGCAACTCCGGACTATTTTTTCACCCCACGCTTGCTTGCCACTGGTGGCGGTGCCGATGGACCTGCCCGCGCACCTGACGCTAGTGCTCGACGCGGCCGAGCGATTGGTCTTCGCGGCAAGGGCTGACGCTCAATCGGAGACGGGAGCGCGGTGGTTGACTTCGACCCTTGGAGCCGCGGGCACCGGCGGCACGGCGGCCGTTTCGGGGGAATCCTCCAGTTGGAAGCGAGCCAGCATGGCCGTCTCTTCGGCGTGGTGCGGAAAGAAGAAAAACACGAGGATTCCGCCCAGCACTACCGCGACGATGCCCGCCAGGTAGGCCCACTGGTCACCCGCCAGGAACGACTCCTTGGCCAGCGCGATGATCTGGGGTGCGTACTGCGGGTACTGGGCGGCGATGTCGTCCGCACCGGCGAACGACTTCACCAGCTCGGTCTGGATCGTGCTGTTGATGTCCTGCGTGTAGCCCGACGTCTGGATTGCCGCGTTGGCTACGGCGGCATAGGAGCCTGCGGCCAGCAGCGCGCCGAAGATCGACTGCATGATGGCGCCGCCCAGGTCGCGCTGCAGATCGGCGGTTCCAGACGCCATACCGACGCGGCGGACTGGTACCGAGCCTGTCAGCGAGTGCGACGCCGGCGTGCCAGCGAACCCGACACCAATGCCAACAAACGCATAGCCGAGCGCCACCATCCAGTAGGGCGTGTTTTCTTTCCACAGCAGGAGCATGCTCAGAAAACCCAGCAGCACGAACACGTAGCCCGTCAGCATGGTCAGGCGTGCGCCCTGCTTTTCGACCAGTCGGGCGGAGCGGGGAGCCACCAACACCATGCACGCCGCCCCGGGCAGGACCGCCAGTCCAGCGTGAAAGGTGTCGTACCCCAGGACATTCTGCAGAAACTGCTGGCCAATGAACATCGCGCCCATCAGCGAGCCAAAGACGATGATGCCCGCGCACGCCGCGACCCAGAACGTACGGCGGCCGGCCACGTCGAGGTCGTACAGCGGATTCGGCGCATGACGCTGACGAACCACAAACGCGACTCCGGCCGCGATGGCCAGCACGGCCAGTCCCAGGACGAGGGCGCCTTGATTGGGGACGACCGCGAAGTTGATGCCCAGGATGAGCGCACCCACCAGGAGCACCGACAGGATGCCGCCGATGTTGTCGACGGGTTCGGTCCCTTCGTTCACGTGCGCCGGAACCAATCTGGGGGCCATCACCAGTGCCACCACCGCCAGCGGCAGCGTAATCAGAAAGACCGAGCCCCACCAGAAGTGTTCGAGACTCAGGCCCGAAAGCATGGGGCCGAGCGCGGCGACCGCGGCGCCAATGCCCGACCACAGCGCGATTGCTCTCGTTCGCGCGGCACCCGTCCACAAGGCCGTGATCAGCGCCAGGGTGGTTGGAAAGGCCATACCTGCCGCGAGGCCGCCACCTACCCGAGCAACGAACAACACGTTCTCGTTCGGCGCAAACGCCGCCAGCAAGCTGAAAGGGATGGCCAGCGCCGTGCCGATGATCAGCATCATCTTGCGCCCGTAGCGATCGCCCAGCGCACCCAGGTACAGCACTGACCCCGCCAGGCCGAGCGAGTAGCCGACGGCGATCAGGTTCAGGCTGATCTGCGACGCATTGAACGCGGCTCCAATTGACGGCAGGGCCACGTTGGCCACCGCGAGGTTCAGGTTGGCGACGGCGGCGACCAGAATCAGGGCAAATAGCACCAGGCCCGCGCGTGGCGGCGCGCTCGAGGTGTCGGCTTGCTCAATCGCTGGGCTTTGAACGCTCATGGATCATCCTCCCGCCGCGGCGGTGTGCTGCCGAGCATAGGCACGCAGGCAGCACACCGCGCATCCGGACAAACTCGTAGGTGCGCGGCTTACGCCCGCGTGGTGCCAACCAGCACGGTGAGGGAACGTGGGCCGACCGTCCGCGTCGCACCTGCCTGGAGCGGTACCGCCGCGGCGCTGGTGCTCGGATCGAACGAGTCGATCTGGGAGCACCAGGATTGGTTGGGGCGCGTCACGGGCAACGTGAACTGGAGGGGTTCCCACCAGCTGTTGACCAGTACGAGGACGTCGTCGTCGACGAGCAAATGCCCGTCGTCCGCATGGTCAGGATCGTCGCTGCCGTCCAGGTAGATTGCCAGACAGCGCGCCTGGGTGTCGGCCCAGTCGGCGCCAGTCATGGCCTCACCGGAGGGTGTGAACCAGCCGATGTCACCCGCTTCGACACCCGCCAGAAAGCGTCGGCGTCGAAAGACCGGATGTGCGGCGCGGAACGCCAGCAGCCGCCGCGTGAACGCCAGCAAATCGGCATCGACGTGCGACCAGTCGAACCACGAAATAGCGTTGTCCTGGCAGTAGGCGTTGTTGTTGCCGGATTGTGTGCGACCCATCTCGTCACCACCCAGCAGCAGGGGCACGCCAAATGACAGCAGCAGCGTGCTCAGCAGCGCTCGCTGCTGACGCGCGCGCAGCGCCAGGATGTCAGGATCGGAGGTGGGACCCTCGGCGCCGCAGTTCCAGGACCGGTTGTCATCCGTTCCGTCGCGGTTGTTTTCTCCATTCGCTTCGTTGTGTTTGATGTCATACGTGACGAGGTCCGCCAGCGTGAAGCCGTCGTGCACCGTGATCAGGTTCACCGATGCGGTTGGCCGACGACCACTGTTGGCGTACAGATCGGCTGAGCCGGTAAAGCGATCGGCGAACTGGCCGAGGCTCGGCACGCTGCGCCAGAAATTGCGCATGGCATCGCGGTACTGGCCGTTCCACTCGCGCCACAGGGGTGGGAAGCGACCCAGGTCGTAGCTGTCGCCCTGGCCGACGTCCCACGGTTCGGCGACCAGTTTGGCCTGGGACACAGTCGGATCCTGCGAAACCAGGTCGAAGAAGGCGGAGGCCTGGTTGAAGCCACCCGCCTGGCGCGCGAGCGTGGGCGCCAGATCGAATCGGAATCCGTCGACACGCATGTCCAGAAGCCAGTAGCGCAGCGAGTCCATAATCAACTGGAGCGTGATCGGATCGCCGACGTTCAGCGAATTGCCTGTTCCGGTCGTATCGACGTAATAGCGCAGATCGTCCGGCACCAGGCGGTAGTAGGCCGGATTGTCGAGACCGCGGTGGCAGATCGTCGGGCCCAGGTGATTGCCTTCGGCTGTGTGATTGAACACCACGTCCAGCAGCACCTCCAGGCCCGCCGCGTGCAGAGCGTCGACCATGGCTTTGAATTCCGCCACCTGACCGCCCGGCCGTCCGGCGCGGACTTCGGCGGAATACCCGTCGTGTGGCGCCAGGTAGGCGATGGTGTTGTAGCCCCAGTAGTTGGTCAAGCCGCGGTCGAGCAGAAACGCTTCGGGCACATGCTGGTGGACCGGTAACAATTCGACGGTGGTGACTCCCAGGTCGACCAGGTGGCGGATCGCGGCCGGATGCCCCAGACCGGCGTACGTCCCGCGCAGATCGGCGGGCACGTC
Organism: Chloroflexota bacterium; assembly: GCA_019242065.1. The sequence goes on along the minus strand of JAFAWJ010000582.1, from coordinate 4,377 downwards.
GGGATGCTGCATCGTGAAGCCTTTGACGTGCACCTCGTAGATGACCGTCTCCGAATATGCGTAGCGCGGCCGGCGGCTGTCTTTCCAGGCGAACCTGGGGTCGACCACCAGGCTGCGGGGGACGTGGGCGGCGGAATCGAGATCGCTGGCGCGCTCCGGATCATCGACGGCGTAGCCGAACACTTCGGGGCCAAAACGCACCTCACCGGAGGTGGCTTTGGCATACGGGTCCAGCAGGAGCTTGTTGGGATTGGAGCGCCAGCCCTGGTGCGGAGCATACGGACCGAGCGCCCGGTAGCCGTACGCCTGCCCGGGCCCAATCTCCGGAATAAACGCGTGCCAGATACCCGCGTCACGCTCCTGGAGTGGAATACGCGTCTCGCGGCCCTGCGCGTCGAACAGGCTCAGCACCACACTCTCGGCGCTGTCTGAGGCAATAGCGAAGTTGGTGCCTCCGTCGCGGGGCGTGGCCCCCAGGGGAAACGGATTGCCCGGCAAAATGCTCGTCGTGGTCACGACAGATACATACCACCTCTTATAGAGCGTGCAGTTGGCCTCACACAGCGTGCTTTGAATCGAGCGGCCGTGGCATCCGAGTAAGCATGTATCCTGCCCGCCTGGCGCAGATGAGTGGTAGTCCCGATGTGCTGGTGTTCGATACGGCGTATAGTGCCGCTGAACTGGGGACCTGGTGAGCAGCGTCAGACACGGGCATTCACTTCGACGCGCAGCCTTCCTGACTGCTGGCGTTGGAGCGCTGTATGCCGTGTTGTTTCTGCTCTCGTTGTGGCTGCTGTCCAGTCAACCTGGCGCCTATGCATCGGATGCCGAGATCGTGGCGTTCTATCAAAGCGAAACGCCCCGCCGGCTGATCCTCGTCGGGCTGTATCTGATGCCCTTCGCCGGCATCGCGTTCATCTGGTTCACGGTGGCGCTGCGGATGTGGATTCGCGGCAACAGCCGACGCGAGGAACTCCTGCTGTCGAACGTCCAGCTCGTCAGCGGCATTCTGTTCGTCGCGTTATTGTTCGCATCCGCTGGAGCCTCAGCCGCCTCGGCGGCGAGCGCCGAATTTGTATCCGGACCGGTCGACGCCGCGATCGCGCGGCAACTGCCCGCACTGAGCGATACGTTGCTGTTTGTCTTTGCCATGCGCATGGCGGCGATGTTCGTCTTTACCACGTCCAACATCGGGCGGACCGAAGGCGTGTTGCCGGGTTGGTTCGTCGTGATCGGCATGCTGGTAGGGTTGTTTCTGTTGCTGAGCGCGACCTTCAGCGAAATCCTGGTGCTCGTCTTTCCGGCGTGGGTGCTGGTGCTGTCGGTGATGCTGTTTTTGCGGGCGCGTCGGATCCCGGCGGACATGGAGATTGCGGCGTGGGAGAGTGCGGCTCGCTGATCCGCAACTGAAGTTCGGCTCGTCGGCCAGTGTTCATTCCGTAGCCGATCAGCCTCCAGTGGAGGTGGAGGTGGAGGCGACCGTACTAGTGTCCGTCGCTGGCTGGTCGTCTGCTGCTCCCAGGCGGTGGACCAGCAGCACCGGACAATGCGCGGTTCGCACGACTGCGTCGGCCACACTGCCCAGCAGCGTGCGCGCCGGACCTGTCAGTGCGCGGGTGCTCATCACCACCAGGTCCGCACCGTCCTGTTCGGCCATTTCGACAATGGCTGCCGCGACGTCGGGCGCCTCGACGGCGTTGCCGTCCACGTTCAGTCCGCGTTCGCGCAAACGCCCCGTCACGCCGGCGACGGACTCCCGCGCGGCGGCCATCGATTCGTCGTCCCAGGCTGGATCGTAAAACGCCATGCTCGAGCCGTCGAAGGCGGGCGCGCCCTGCAGGGCGACCGGCACGCTGACCTGCACCAGGTGCATCGCGGCGCCTGCCTGTTGTGCCAGGCCCGCCGCCACGCCAACGGCCAGCTCGCCACCGGCGGAGCCGTCGACCGGCACCAGGAGTTTGCGGATGCCGGTGATGCGTCGCTCGCCGGGGCGCATCAGCACCACTGGCACCTCGCAGCGGGCCAGCACCTGCTCGGTCACGCTGCCGAGAATGGCGCGCTCGATACCCACGCGGCCGTGGGTGCGCATCACCACCAGCGAGGTCGGGCGTGCCCGAACCTCGGCCAGGATCTCGTCGGCGGCGCGGCCCTGACGGACGGTGCTCTGGACACCGATGCCGGAGCTCGCCAGCTCACTGGCGACTTTTTCGAGATTACTTGCGATGGTCTGTGTTGCTTCGGGGCCGGTGTGTGAGAGGACCCGCAGTAACGTGACGGAGGCCCCTGTGGCTTGGGCCAGGGTCCGGGCCAGCGGCAGTGCCGCATTGGATTCCGCGCTTCCATCCAGCGGGACCAGAATGGTATTGAGCGGCATGTGTTGCTTTGCAACCTCCGATCTCTACGCTCATCTTCGCGCACACGGGTTGCCGGTCGCGTTGCCGAGGGTAACTCCGACTAGGGTTTGAGGCCCACCCCCGCGAACGCTTGCGCCCGCTCCGGCTCGTTGGCAAAGAGGTCGTCGGGCGAGTCGGGTCGCCACGCGGGCGTCGGGACAATCCCCGGCTCCACCAGCTCGAAGCCTTCGAAAAACCGCAGCATCTGCTCATGCGATCGCAAGGTCACTTGCGAGGTTGCGCGGTTGAACACGGTGGCTGTCCGCGCGGAGCGGTCGGGCGTGAACCGATCGGTTGCATGGGTGATGACCAGATAGCTGCCGCTGGCCATGGCGTCGCGGAAATACCTGATCACCCGCAGGGCCGCATCGTCGTCGGCAACCAGGTGCAGAAAGGCAACCAGCAAGATCGCCACCGGTTGCCGCAGGTCGAGGATGCCATCCAACTCGGGATGACGAAGCAACTTCTCGGGTTGCATCGCATCCGCCTGAACGGCGACGGCCTGCGCGTTACTTATCAGAATGTCCTGGCTGAGGGCGGTGGCGATCGGGTCGACGTCGACGTAGGCGACGCGGCACGCGCTGTCCACACCGCGCGCCACCTCGTGCACGCTGCCGACCGTCGGGATGCCAGCGCCGAGATCCAGAAACTGGCGAATGCCCGCGTCGAGCGCGAACCGCACGGCGCGGCGCAAAAAGGCGCGATTGGCGCGCAGGATGAGCGCGAAATCGGGCTCGACGGCCAGGATGCGTTCGGCGGCATCGCGGTCGATGGCGAAGTTGTGATAGCCACCCAGGAAGTAGTCGTACATGCGCGCGTTGCTGGGTCGCTCCTCAGGGTTCGGCGGGGGTTGGACGGACGTCACCAGACGACCAGCCGAGCACCAGGCATACGTGGACCGTACCAGGCTCACATCCGCGCCAGCACGCCCGCCCGGCCCGCTCAGGACGACAGCACCGGCTGCGGTCGCGACGCGATGAGGCGCTGCATGACCGTCGGCAGGTCGGAGCGCGGGAAGCGGATCGACACCGAAAAATCGATGTCGTTGGGGCCGATGCGGCGCTCGTGCACCTCGTCGCCGACAAGGGTCTGCTCGATGCCGAGATTCATGGGGTGAATCGTGTAGCGCCACTCACCGCCGGGCACCTCGAATTCGAGCAGCGCGCGGCGATACATCGAGCGCCACCCGCTGGCGCGGCCGACGACGACGTTCAGGAAGCCGCTGGCGTCGAGCGGGGAGGCGAACTCGATCCACACGTAGTGGTCCTCGGTGTTGTCCTGGCACGAATTCAGGGTTTCGATGCCGCGCGCCCAGAGAGCCTCGATGAGCGGCGCGATTTCGACGTCGATCGGCACCCCGTCCACGAGCACCGTGGCGTGATCGAAGGGCATATCTGCCCAGCTACGGTAGCAGCCGCAGTCAGGTAGGTCGGGGCGAGGTGCGGTCGGGATCGTCGCGCCAGACTACGAACGAGTAGGCGATCAGGCCAACACAGCCCGCGACGCACAGCAGCAGCGCGCCGACCAGCGCCCAGCTCGTCTGCACCAGGCCCGCCACGACGAGCACCGCTCCAAGACCGATGAGCACCCAGCGACCCATGCGGTGCGTCGCCGACCAGGATTTCTCGCTGCTCAGCGTCCACGGCGTACGAATCCCGACAAACCAGTTGGGTTGCACCTGACCCAGCACCGCGCCGACGACGACGAGCAGCACGCCCACCAGCGGCAGGATGATCCTGGTCGCGTTCAACGCGGCGCCGAAGGCGATTGCCAGGGTGACCGCGTACACCGCGGCCATGAACGCCGCAATGGCCAGCGTCAGGATCTCATATGCCGCCGCAAAGTCGGCGTAGCGCTCACCGCGTGGATCGATGCGTGGCAGCAGTTTCAGGCCGACGAGCAGTACCAGCGTGATCACCGGCAGCAGAAACAGGCCTTCGAGTTTCCCACCGTAGCCGTTGGCTTCCCCGCTCAGCGACCAGTG
>JAFAWJ010000385.1 GCA_019242065.1 Chloroflexota bacterium | reverse complement strand
CTCGGACCAGGTGCGGATCATGGTGCGGCGGCGAACCAGGTCGTCGATGCTACGCGGCTGGATGTGGGACAGGCCGACGCGCTCGCCGCTGGTGGGCGAGGGGTAGGTCATCTGGTCGACGCGGCACGGGTCGAGTTGCAGGTCGTAGAGCGCGGCGATGCTGTGGACGCCGCGGGCGAGGCGGGGGTCACGGGTGACGTCGGCGATGCGCTCGCCGTCGAGCCAGATTTCTCGGTTGTCGGCGCGGACGCGGGCGAGGTATTCGGCGCCGTTACGGGCTCCCATAGATCAGCTCAAGAGAGCGGGGCGACGGCCACTGCTCATATCCTGCATCGTATGCTCCGAAGCACCGAACGCATTCTTGTCTCGCACGCCGGCACGCTGCCGCGACCTGACGCTGTGGCCCGCGTCTTCGATGCGGGCACGGACGCTGAGCTCAAGGCCGTATTGCCCAGCGCCGTCAAGGACGTGGTGCGCCGTCAGGCGGACCTCGGCATCGACGTCGTCAACGACGGCGAGTTCAGCAAGCGCGGCGGTTTTTCGGGGTATGTGCGCGCGCGCATGAGCGGCATCCAGCAGCGTGAGGCCACCCAGGGCGACGGTCGGCGACACGACGTCACCGCCCGCGACCGGGCCCAGTTTCCAGGCGCCTTCGCGGCTGGCGTCGGCCCCTTCCGTGGGGGTGGAACGGCGAACGCGCCGTTCTTCTGCACCGAGCCGTTGAAGTATGTCGGCCAGGCCAATGTCCAGAATGACATCGCGAATCTCAAGGCCGCCACGGCGGGCCTGGACGTCGAACCGTATCTGCCGGCCATCGCGCCTGGCACGGTCGAGCACTGGCTGTGGAACGAGCACTACCCCGACGAGGAAAGCTTCCTGTTCGCCATCGCCGATGCGCTGCACGAGGAGTACAAGGCGATTACCGACGCCGGCATCCTGTTGCAGATCGACGATCCGGACCTGCCTGACGGCTGGCAGATGTACCCGGACATGAGCGTGGCGGACTACCACAAGTACGCGGACCTGCGCGTGGCGGCCATCAATCGCGCCCTCGACGGTATTCCGGAAGATCGTGTGCGGCTGCACATCTGCTGGGGCAGCGGCCACGGCCCGCACCGCAACGACATTCCGCTCGAGGACATCGTCGACGTGGCGCTCAAGGTTCGCGCCGAGTGCTACTCGGTGGAGGCCGCCAACCCGATGCACGAGTACGAGTGGCACGTGTGGCAGACGACGAAATTGCCGGCTGGCAAGGCACTCATGCCGGGCGTGGTGGGGCATGCGACCAACGTCATCGAGCATCCGGGCACAGTGGCGGACCGGCTGGTGCGCTACGCGGGAGTCGTCGGACGCGAAAACGTCATCGCCGGCACCGACTGTGGCATTGGCACTCGAGTCGGCCATCCGGAGATTGCCTGGGCCAAGCTCGAATCACTGGTAGCGGGAGCGCGGCTGGCGACGAAGGAGCTCTGGGGCCGCTGACGCTTCACCAGCCCGGAGCGTCGGCGCACTATGGACCCTGAACGCCAGCGGCTGGTCCAGGTTCGAGAGCAGCACGTGCCCTGGTGGCGCTGGGGCACGTTTCTGTCCGAACGACAGTGGGGCACCGTGCGCGAGGACTACTCGCCCGAGGGCGACGCGTGGGACTACTTTCCGCACGACCACGCACGCTCGCGGGCGTACCGCTGGGGCGAGGACGGGCTGCTCGGCCTGTGTGACAGCCGCGGTCGACTGTGCTTTTGCGTCACGCTGTGGAACGAAGCCGATCCCATCCTGAAGGAGCGCCTGTTCGGGCTGACAGGTCCAGAAGGCAACCACGGCGAAGACGTCAAAGAGGCGTACTTCTACCTGGACGCCACACCGACGCACGCGTATATGCGCGCGCTCTACAAATATCCACAGCGCGCATTTCCGTATAACGACCTGGTCGCCGAAAACCGCCGCCGCACGCGGCTGGAGCCGGAGTACGAGCTGGTCGATACCGGAATTTTCGCCGACGACCACTATTTCGACGTCCAGGTCGAATACGCCAAGGCCGATCCGGCCGACATTGTCATTCGGTTGACGATCGTCAATCGCGGCAGCGAGGCGGCGCGCCTCCGCGCGCTGCCGACGCTCTGGTTCCACAACACCTGGTCGTGGAATCACCCACTGCAGGACAGCACGCGGCCGCTGCTATGGCAGGCCGCGCCAGGTCTGGTGGAGGCACGCCACCCCACCCTCGGGACATACTGGCTGGCCGCCGAAGAGTCACCGGAGCTGCTGTTTACCGAGAACGAATCCAATATCCAGCGCTTGTGGGGCGCGCCGAATCCGACTCCGTTCGTGAAAGACGGTATCGATCAGGCGGTCGTCCATGGCCGCCTGCAGGCCGTGAATCCCGGCAAGCAAGGGACCAAAGTGGCGGCCCACTACAACCTGTCGCTCGACGCCGGCGCCCAACAGGTGTTGCTGCTGAGACTGTCCGCGACCAGACACGACGATCCGTTTGGCGACGCTGTGGCGATTGTGGCGCGGCGCGCCGCCGAAGCGGATGCCTTCTACGCCGGCGGACCGGGTGTCGGGCGACTGACGGAGGACGAACGGCACGTGCGCCGCCAGGCGCTGGCGGGGCTACTGTGGTCCAAGCAGTTCTACCACCTGGAGCTGGAGGAATGGCTGGATGGAGATCCCGCCGAACCGGCCCCGCCGCCGGAGCGGCAGGAAGGCCGCAACTCCGACTGGCGCCACCTCCACAACATGGACGTCATCGCGATGCCAGATAAGTGGGAATACCCGTGGTACGCGGCGTGGGACCTGGCGTTTCACTGCGTGGCGCTGGCCGGAATCGACGCGGACTTCGCCAAACGCCAGCTGGTGCTGATTCTGCGTGAGTGGTACATGCATCCCAATGGCCAGTTGCCGGCGTACGAATGGGCGTTCGACGACGTCAATCCACCGGTGCACGCCTGGGCGGCGTGGCGCGTCTACGACATCGATCGCGCCGCGACCGGAGTCGGCGACGTGGCATTTCTCAAGCGCGTGTTTCACAAGCTCCTGCTGAACTTCACGTGGTGGGTCAATCGCAAGGACGCCGACGGTCGCAACGTCTTTCAGGGAGGCTTTCTCGGACTGGACAACATTGGCGTCTTCGATCGCAGCGCGCCACTGCCTACCGGTGGACACGTCGACCAGGCCGACGGTACGGCGTGGATGGGGATGTTCTCGCTGAGCATGCTGCGCATCGCGCTGGAACTGGCCCACAAAGATGCGGCGTATGAAGATGTGGCCACCAAGTTCTTCGAACACTTCCTGTGGATCGCGGCGGCACTCAACAACCTGGGCGGTTCGGGGATCCCGCTGTGGGACGAGGAAGACGAGTTTTTCTACGACGTCCTGCAGTTGCCGTCGGGTGAAATTCAGAAGCTGAAGGTCCGCTCGCTGGTCGGCTTGATCCCGCTGCTCGCAGTCGAGACCATCGATGCCGAGGTGCTGGCGAAGCTGCCGAACTTCGAGCGGCGCATGGACTGGTTTTTGAATCATCGGCCGGATCTCGCCAGCCTGGTGTCGCGCTGGCGCGAGGCTGGCGCGGACGACCGGCGGTTGTTTGCGCTGGCACGCGGACATCGCATGAAGCGACTGCTGCGTCGCATGCTGGATCCGTCGGAGTTTCTGTCGGACTACGGCATTCGCGGCTTGAGCCGCTACCACCTGGAGCATCCCTATCAACTGAACCTGCAGGGGCAGATATACGAGGTGCGCTATGAGCCGGGCGAATCGAGCACGGGCTTGTTCGGCGGCAACTCGAACTGGCGGGGACCGATCTGGTTCCCGATCAATTATCTGCTCATCGAGTCGCTGCGGAAGTTCCACCGCTACTACGGCGACGACTTTCTGGTCGAAGCGCCGACTGGATCTGGAGAGATGCGCACCCTCCGGCAAATTGCCGACGACCTGTCGGCGCGCCTGGAGCGTATGTTCGTGCGCGGGAACGATGGGCGGCGTCCGGTCTTCGGCGACGTGGCGCTGTTTCAAAACGATCCGCACTGGCGCGACTTTTTGCTGTTCTACGAATATTTCCACGGGGATACCGGTCGGGGTGTCGGCGCGAGCCATCAGACGGGCTGGACCGCGCTGATCGCCAACATGATGACGGAGCGCAAGGCGGATGGTTGAGGACGTGTGGGTGGTCGGCGACGTGCAGGGTTTCCTGACGACCTTGCAGCACGTGCTCCAGTCGGTTGGAGTGATCGACGCGGCGGGTGACTGGTGCGCTGGTGGCAGCACGCTGGTCGTGGTGGGCGACCTGGTCGATCGCGGTCCTGACAGTGTCGGCGTGGTCAAGTTTCTGCAGCGTGTGCAGCGGGACGCGGCGCGGCGCGGCGGACGGGTGGTGGTGCTGATCGGCAACCACGACATGCTGATGCTCGCGGCGCGGCGCTTTGGCGAACCGTTTCTTTCGACGTGGATCGAGGCCGGCGGTGTGCTGGAGGACCTCGAGGCGCTCACCGACACCGACGTGGGTTGGCTGGGGGCGCTGCCGGCGCTGGTGGTCGAGCGCGGAGTCGTGTTCATGCACGCCGACGCGATGTTGTACCTGGAGTACGGCGGGTCTGTGGGTGAGGTCAACGCCGCGTTCAGGCGTGTGCTGGAGGGTGACGACACGGGCGCGTGGCAGCGGCTTCTGGAGCAGTTCGGCGAGCACCGCGCCTTTTCAGGCCCGGATGGCGAGGCGAATGTCGCACGGTATCTGACGGGCTTCGAGGTGCGGCAGGTCATCCATGGGCACACCCCGCTGCCGCGGATGTTGCAGGCGCCACCGGAGACGGTGACGAGCGCGTACGTGTATCGGGAGGGCAGGTGTGTCAACGTCGACCCGGGCATGTATCTCGGCGGGCCGGGCTTCGCTTACCGGGTCGGTGAGCCGCCTACTATTACGCCATGAGCACGAGCGACAGTTCTTCGGAGTCCTGGGAAGCCGCAGTGCCGCAGAGCGAGATCTTGAAGGCGTCATCGCCCGGCCCGGCGCAGGTCGAGGTCGGCATGCCGGTGATGTCCCTCGACGGCGAGGAGATTGGCAAGGTCAAAGAGATCCACGCGGACGAGTTCCTGGTGAACCGGCCCTTCGCGCGCGATCTGTGGGTGCCCTTCAGCGCGATGCTCGCGGCGGAGGACTATTCGGGGAACTTTCGGCGCGGTCCGGCGGAGAAGCCGTCGGTGGTGCTGGAGGTGAGCCACGCGCACGTCGACCGTCAAGGGTGGCGGCACGGCTGAGACGAGCTATCCTTCGAGTTGCGTATGGGCAAGGGCAAAGTCGTTCTGGCGTATTCGGGCGGCCTCGACACTTCGGTGGCCATCCGCTGGATCAACGAAAAGTACGACCTCGACGTCATTGCCCTCACGGTCAACGTGGGCAATGAAGCGGACTTCGAGGTCGTGCAGCAGAAAGCGCTCCGTACGGGCGCGATCCAGGCGTTTATCGTCGATGCCAGGGAGGCGTTCGTCCACGACTTCGCCTTTCCGTCACTGCAGGCGGGCACGCTGTACCAGCACGTCTACCCGCTGGCGACGGCACTGGCCCGGCCGCTGATTGCCAAGTTCCTGGTCGACTGCGCGCGGCGCGAAGGCGCCGCTGCCGTCGCGCACGGGTGTACCGGCAAAGGCAACGACCAGGTGCGCTTCGACGTCTCGATTCAGGCGCTGGCGCCCGAGTTGAGCATCATCGCCCCGGTGCGTGAATGGCGCATGACGCGTGACGAAGAGATTCGTTACGCCCAGGAGCACAGCATCCCCGTGCCGGTCACTGCCGCGAGCCCGTATTCGGTCGACGCGAACCTGTGGGGTCGTAGCATCGAGGCGGGCGTGCTCGAAGATCCCTGGAACGAGCCGCCCGAAGACGCCTACGCCTGGACCATCAATCCGCGCTTTGCACCTGAGGAGCCCACGTACGTCACGATCGACTTCGAAAAGGGCATTCCGGTGGCGCTGGGCGACGATGCCGAGCACACCGAGCGGCTCGACCCGGTGACGCTGGTGACGCGGCTGAATGAACTGGGCGGCGCGCACGGCGTGGGGCGCATCGACCACGTCGAGGACCGGCTGGTCGGCATCAAGTCGCGCGAGGTGTACGAGGCGCCGGCGGCGATCGTGCTGCACACGGCCCACGCGTCACTCGAAGGGCTGACGCTGAGCCGCGAACAACGCCGCTTCAAGGCGATTGTGGCCGACGAGATGGCGCAGCTGATCTACGACGGACGCATGTTCTCGGGTCACTACCGCGACCTGTCGTACTACGTGGCCAGCACGCAGCAGCACGTGACCGGGAGTGTGAACATGCGGCTGTTGAAGGGCCAGGCCGTGGCCGTCGGCCGGCGCTCGCCGCTGTCGCTGTACGACTTCAATCTGGCGACCTACGAGACGGGCGATCAGTTCGATCACGACGCGGCCGTCGCGTTCATCAAGCTGTTCAGCCAGGGGTTGCGCACCCAGGCCCGCGTGCAGCTCGGCGCCGGCAGCGCCCCCGAGATTCGCAGTCTCGTGGCGCCGACCATCGACGATCCAGAACCTGGATCAAGGTCAAGCTAGCTCTTTTCACGTGTGGGGCGGTCGCTTCGAGAAGTCCCTCGACGAGCGCGCATTGCGCTACACCACGTCGCTGCCAGTCGACCGGCGACTGTTCGAGTGGGACGTGCTGGGCAGCATCGCGCACGCGCGCATGCTCGGCCGCGCGGGCGTCATTCCGCACGAGGACGCCGCGGCGCTGGTCGAGGGTCTGTCGCAGTTGCTGCGCACGCCGCCCGCCCTCGACGGTCCGTTTGAAGACATCCACAGCCTGGTCGAAGCCGAGCTGGCCCAGCGCGTCGGCGCGGCCGCTGGCCGACTGCACACCGCCCGCAGCCGCAACGATCAGATCGCGACGGATGCGCGTCTGTTCGCCCGGGCAGCGCTGATCGAAGGCGTCGCCGGCGTCGCCGAGCTGCAATCTACCCTCATTGATGTCGCTGGGCGGCACACGCGCAGCATCCTGCCGGGCTATACCCACCTGCAGCGCGCGCAGCCGGTGAACCTCGCCCATCACCTGCTGGCCTACTGGCAGATGCTGGAGCGCGACGCCGGCCGACTGCGCGACTGTTACGTGCGCGCCGACGTGCTGCCGCTCGGCGCTGGGGCGCTGGCCGGATCGCCGTATGCGCTCGACCGCGAGTACGTGGCGCGGCGGCTGGGGTTTTCGGGCGTGACCCACAACAGCCTGGACGCGGTCAGCGACCGCGACTTTCTGATCGAGCACCTGAGTGCGCTGGCGACGATCGCCATGCACCTGTCGCGGTGCGCCGAGGAGCTGGTGCTGTGGTCGACCACGGAGTTTGGCTTCGTGGCGCTGGACGAGTCGTTCACCACGGGCTCGAGCATCATGCCTCAAAAACGCAATCCGGACGTGGCCGAGTTGGTGCGCGGCAAGACGGGGCGCGTTTACGGTGCGCTGATCGGGCTGCTGGTCACCCTCAAAGGGCTGCCGATGAGTTACAACCGCGACCTGCAGGAGGACAAGGCGCCGTATTTCGAAGCCGTCGACGTCGTGCAGGACGGGCTGGCGTTGACGGCGGCGATGATCGGCGGCGCCGCGTGGCGGACCGAGCGTCTGGCGGCGGCCGCGGACGACCCGCTGATCGCGGCGACGGACCTGGCGGATCACCTGGCGCAGCGGGGGGTGCCGTTCAGGCAGGCGCACGAGATCGTGGGGCGCATCGTGCGGGCCGCGGAGTCGTCCGGTCGCGGGCTGGCGGATTTCTCGCTCGAGGAGCTGCGGGCGTTCTCGCCGGTCTTCGAGGCATCGGCGGTCGGACTCCGTCCGGAGCAGATCGTGGCGGCGCGAGGCGTGGTGGGGGGTCCAGCGCCATCGCAGGTGGAGGACGAGCTGAAAATGGCCAGGGAGCGGACCGCAGCCAGTCGCTACTGGGTCACGGAATACGGAACTCGCCTGCCGACGCTGGAGAGCGTGACCACCGCGGACTGACCGACGGTGACGACTCGGTTCCACGTTCCGCTGACGGACGCACCGCTGGACATCCAGGGCTCGTTGGCCCTGTACCGGCGTTCAGGCGACGACCAGGTCGATCGCTGGGACGGCACGCGGTTGCTGCGGGCCGTGCTGGACGCCCAGCAAGGTTGGATCCCCTTTCGAGCCGAGGCGGTGGGGAAGCCGCTGGCGGCCGGCTTCCAGGTGAGCGTCGAGCATCACGCGTCGGTCGATACTGTGCGGGACGTAGTGGCCAACACGTTCATGGTCGCGCCCGGCGATTACGCGCGCCTGGTCCACGAAGATCCGGTGATCGCCGCGCTTGATGCCCGGTCCCCGGGCATTCGCCAGATCCGCCAACTGGACGTCTTTACCGCGCTCATTCGCTGCATCAGCACCCAGCAGGTCAATCTGCGCTGGGCGGTGACGACGCGCCGCCGCCTGGCGGAGGCGTTCGGTCGCCGATGCGAGATCGAGGGTGAAGTTGTCTACGCGTTGGATCCCGAGCGACTGGCAAGCGTCGACCCGACGCGGATTCGCGAGCTGCAGTTCACCACCAACAAGTCCGTGTCGATCGTGGCCACGGCGCAGGCGATGGTCGAGGGCGGCTTGAACCTGGAAGACCTGCGGCGCCTGGACGACGAGCAGGTCATCCAGCGGCTGCAGAAGATCCGCGGGATCGGGCCGTGGTCGGCGGATTGGGTGCTGGCGCGCACGCTGGGTCGTCCACGCGTGGTGGCCGGCGACCTGGGTGTGCGCAAGGCGGTCGGGCTGGCGTATCTGGGCACGACGGCGCCCAGTGAGGCGGAGGTACGGGCCGCGACGCGGCACTGGGGCGAATCCGCGGGTGTAGCCCAGGCGCTTCTACTGCATGCGCTGGGTGAGGGGGTGCTCAGCCCACCGCCGGCGACGCCAGGGCGGCGACGATCGCTTGCTGCGTCTGGCGCATAGCCGCCTCGCTCGGGTAGGGGCGACGCATCCACTGGAACGTCTTGCCAAAGAGCCCGTCGGCCTTGCGGCGCGGCACCACGTGCACATGCAGGTGTGGGACGCTCTGTGAGATGCGGATGTTGATCGCCACGAACGAGCCATCGGCCTGCAGGGCGCTTTCGACGGCGCGGGCCAGGCGTTGGACGACGACGAAGAACGGTCCTACGGTACTTTCGGGGAGGTCTCCCAGGGTCGCGTAGTGAGCCTTCGGGACCACCAGGACGTGGCCAGGCAGCAGCGGACGATGGTCGAGGAAGGCGAGGACCGCGTCGTCCTCGTAGACGACGGCGGCGGGCAGCGAGCCGGCGACGATGTCACAGAACACGCAACTGGCCACGGCTTACGTATTGTGCGCGGGAACGCCGCGGTGCCGCGCCAGGTACACAACCAGGCGCGCGGCGAGGGTCATCGGCCCGTAGCCGTGCGGCTCGCGCTCGCCGAGGACGATGTTGGCCAGTTGCTGGCGCAGCTCAGGCTGGCGATTCGCCAGCGGCACGAGCAGATTCAGCAGCGGCGGCCTGCAATACCAGTCGCGGATCCATTCGCTGAAGCGGAAGACCTTCTCGAAGCGCGCACGAAGGAGGCGATCGTAGTCGGTGAACCAGGTCGGGTGCAGGCCTGAGGTGAGTCCGTGGACGATGTGCTCCGCGGCGATGCTGCCTGATTCGAGGGCATAGTCGATGCCTTCGCCGGTCAGTGGGTTGACGAGGCCGGCCGCCTCGCCGACCAGCAGGGTGTGACGGGCGAAGGTGGGCGAGCGGAGGAAATCGACACGGATGGGGTAGCCTTTGACGGGACCTGCTTGCCGCGCGCCATTCAGGAGAGTGGCGATGGCGCGGGTGCGGATGAAACGCTCGAAGGCGTGCGTCGCGGTGCCGGAGCGCCGGGTAGGGATAAAGCCGACGCCGACGTTGGTCGCCCGCCGCGTCGTGGGAAAGACCCAGCCGTAGCCCGGTGATGGAACGCCGTCGAAGCGCAGCTGAAAGGTGGTCGGCAGGTCGCGGTCGAGGTTGTCGAAGTAGGCGCGCGCGGCGAGCATGCGCTGCGGCGGGTGGGTGAGGATGCCGGACTGCTGCAGGACGCCGGTGGCGGCGCCGGTGGCGATGACCACCAAGCGCCCCGTGTGTGTCTGGCCGCTGCTGGTCTGGACGTGGGCGCCATGGGTGTCGGGGACGACGCGCGTGACGGTAACGCGCGGTTCGAAGGTGGCGCCGCTGGCGATGGCGCGCTGCAGGATGAGGTGGTCCAGCGTGAGGCGGGGGATGACCAGCGCTTGGTGGTCACCGGTGATAGGCGCGGTGGTCGAGCGACCGTTGGGGGCGACGACCTCGTAGCCGTCGACGGCGCAGGCCTGGGCGCCGACCTCTTCTAAGAGGTCCATGGCGTCGAGGATGCGCAGGGCGCGCGGGGTGAGGCCGTCGCCGCAGGTCTTGTCGCGGGGGAACTCGGCGCGATCGAGTACGAGCACGTCGAGGCCGTGCTGGGCCAGAAAGTGGGCGGTGGCCGCGCCGCCGGGCCCCGCGCCGACGACGACGACGTCGTGGACTTGCACCATTGGCCTGGGTTTCTACGACGCCGACAGGGCGTCGCGGGGGACGCCCATGGCGACTCGCAGGCGATCCAGGCCCAGGCGGATGCGGCCTTTGACAGTGCCGACGGGCGCGGCCACCTGCGTCGCGATCTCGGTATGACTCAGGCCACCGAAATACGCCAGCTCGATGACCTGCTTCTGCTCGGGCGGTAGCGCGTTCAGGGCCAGGCGGGCCGCGTCGGCGTCGACGTTCGAGGCCGCCAGCGACGGCACGTCTTCGGACGAGGGTGGGTCGACGCCGTCGAGCAGCGGCTGGACCGGCCGTCGTTTGCGAGCGCGGAGTACGTCGATGGACCGATTGCGGACCATGGCCAGCACCCAGGCGTGCGTCGAGCCGCGTGACGGATCGTACTGGTGGCCGGTGCGCCAGGCGGACAGAAAGACCTCCTGCACCACCTCCTCGGCATCGCCCAGGTCGCCGAGGATGCGATAGGCGAGGCCGATGGCCTGGCGGTGATGGGCGTCGTAGAGGGCTTCGAGGTCGGCAAGCTGGGGCGCTGGTGGTGGCTGAGACTGGCTCACGACTGGACCACCACGGCCATGATGGGCGGACTGGTGGGCGCATCGACCCGGTTGCGCTCCTGGGTGACGGCGACGGTGGCGCCGCTGGGCAGCTGGGCGAGGGGCACGGTGGCGTCGCCGGTGGGCGCGGTGCCGGCGGCGACGGGCTGGCCGCCGGGTGGGATGATCCAGGCTTCGTACTGGTAGCCCGGGGGCGGATCCTGGACGCCGTTCATGTCCAGCTCGGTGGCGCCCGAGCGCCGCACGTTGACGACGGCGCTGCCGCCAAGGTTGCCGCTGAGCGCGTAGCTGGCGACGACCTGGTTCTGGTAGGTAACGACGCCGGCGGTGACCAGGCCGACGACCAGCAGGGCGGCGATGGCGCGCGGCCACTGAACGCGGCGCCAGATGGGAATGACGTTGGGAGGCAACGGCTCGGGCGCCAGCGGCGTCGGCTTGGGATCCTCGACTGTCGGCGTGGCCTGATGGTGGCGGAGCGGCGTCGGCGGAGCCTCGTTCTGAGGGAGTGGCGACGGCTGCTGCTCCTGGGCAAGCTCGGCGGCGGCGCGCTGCAGCAGGCGGGCTTTGAAGTCGGGCGACGGGTCCATCTCGGGCGCCGCGCGCGCCAGCGCCTCGCGGTCGAGCTGGACCATCAGCCTGCAGCGCTCGCAGGTGGCGGCGTGCTCGTCGAAGCGAGCCTGGTCCTCGCCCTCGAGCACGCCGAGAGCCGCCAGGCCGGCGAGCTGCTCGAATTCCTCGGTGTGATCATCAACAGGCGTGGGCGGCATGCAGCAGGCTCTGAGCCTACAGCACCTACGCGCCGCCACCGCCGATGGATCAGCTCTGGCCGGCGTCACTGGTAAACTCACCCGGCGGTTGTGAACAAACAGCACCTGACCTGGACCCAGATCGAAGACCTGGCCATTCGCCTGGCCGAGCGGCTACCGAATGACTACGACGTGATGCTGGTCATTACCCGCGGCGGCATGGTGCCCGCGTGCATCGTGAGCGAGCGGCTCAACCTGCGCAACATCCTGGTCGCAGCGGTAATGTTCTATACGGCGCAGGAACGCACGCTGGACAAGCCGATCTTTCTTCAGTTTCCGGCCGATCCGCTGCTCACCAACCGCCGCGTGCTGATCGTCGACGACGTGTGGGATTCGGGTCGCACGATCATGGCCGTCCGCGAGCGGATCATCGACGCCGGTGGCTACCCCGAAACGGCCGTGCTGCATTACAAGCCCGCCCACAACGCCTACGCGGACACGCATCCCGATTTCTTCGTCGACGAGACCGACGCGTGGATCGTGTATCCGTGGGACGTAGGCGAGGCGAGTCTGCCGAGCGGCGTCCTCGAATCGCTATCCGAGGCTTAGAAGCCGCCCGTCAGGGTTGACGGGCGGCTTTGGCGGCGGCGCGGCGCAGGCGGGCTCGGATTCTGGCTTTCTCGCGCTGTAGCTCGAGTCGCTCTTCGGCGCTCATGCCTGGCGTGGGTGGTGGGGCCGCCTGTTTACCGAGGAGCTGGGGGAGATCGACGCCGAACAGAATCAGCGCCAGACGCTCGTACGTGGCTTCGGTGGCGCCAGCGGCGACCTCCATGGCGCGGCGGGCGTCGTCGGCCATCAGCCAGGTACGCATCTGACGCAGGGTCAGCCGATCGAGCTGCAGTTGGCGCAGGAAGGCTTCCTTGAGGGTGGGCGGAACCACTGGGGTGGGCCCCGCGGCCATGGCGAGGTCCGCGTCGGGCGGCTGCCCCGGACCCATATCGAGATCGGAGGTGATGGTCACTGGCTCCTCGTCTACGACGTGATGGCCGTTGGGCGTCGGCGGTGCGGGTGGTGGTTCGAGGGTGACCACGTCGGAATGGCCATTGAATTCAAGATCGAGTGAGCCATTGGTGGCCGACGCGGCCTCGACTTCGACGAGGTCGACGCTCGGCGCGAACGTGGTGCGTCGGGGTGTTGTGGGGTTGTCATCGACGGCGAGGCCGGTGGTGAAGTTCCACCAGTAGCGGCGTGACGTGTTCTGGCAGCCGAGCTCGAGCAAGACGTGGCGACCAACTTCGTTGCGTCGAGCGGTGTAGTGGGTACCGGTGTTGCGAAAGGCTCCGCCACACTCGGGGCACGACTCGGGATACGGCATCGTTGAAGGTGCGCCTCCTCCGGACGCTTCGTGTTAGAGGGCAAATGGACAGTCGGGACCTACCCGGGCTAACGAGCGGAGCGCCGAAAGGTTACGATCGTGGATCAGTTACGTCGCCCTGGCAGGCGCTGCATCATGGGGCGAGAAGCAGGCGCGCCATGCGTTCGCCGAGGCGCAGGCTGTAGTTCTGTCCGCGGTCCTGGGGATACACGTGGGCCATGTTGGCCAGGTACACGCCGGGCAGGGGCGTGCGATGCGGCGGCAGGCGGTCGAGATAGGTGGTGGTGACGATGGGCTGGGCGAACGGCGCGCGAAAGACCCAGTGCTGTTTGATCCAGTCGCGATCGAACCCGGGCCGGATGCGCGCCACCGCGGGGAGGAACTGCTCCAGCACCTCCGCGTCCGACTGTGCAAACAGCGGGTGATCCATCGGCAGATAGTTGCCCAGGTAGACCAGGTGCAGGCCTGCGTAGTCCTCGGGCGGTAGAAAGTTGGTGTGCTCGACCAGCGCCAGGAACGGCAGGTTGCGATCGTTGATGTTGAGCCAGTACACGCCCGACAGCAGCTGACGGTCCAGCCCGAGGATGAGTACGTGGGCGCCGTAGTGCTCGGGGCCCGGATACCGCTGGACGAACTTGGTGGGCAGCTCGGGTGCCAGTCGGGCGAACAGGCGCGTGGGCAGTGTGACCAGCAGGCGGTCAAAGCGGTGGACCTGGCCAGCGTCCGTCGTGACCGCGACCTGGCCAGCCTGTGATTGGATGTGCACGGCGGCCGTACTGGTCAGCA
>JAFAWJ010000237.1 GCA_019242065.1 Chloroflexota bacterium | reverse complement strand
GACTCCGTGCAGATCCTGGTGACGGTTACCGACAAATCCCGCAACGAAGCTCACGCGCGCCAGGTGGTCGATCGAGCCGAGGTCTACGAGGTTGGACGCGACACCTCGCTGACAAACTCGAGCCCGGCCTCGAGCGTCTCGGGAGCCTCCTCTGACGCCAACTCCGGCTCCATCGCCAGCGTGACACTCGCCGTCACGCCAGATCTTGCCCAACAACTTGCCGAAGCACGTCGTACTGGCGACCTGGATGTCCTTCTACTCCCACCCGCGGGCGCCAGCCAGCAGTGAGGTGCACTCGCATTGCCGGCCTTTGAGTCACCCCGGCTGCGGGTGGCGCTCGGCCTGGGTGACCAGGAGCTTGAACAGCGTTTTCGACCAGCGCTCGAAGGTTTGGACGATCTGATCATCGTGGCCCAGTGCCTCGCCGCCGACCAGTTGCTCCAGCTGGTGAGCGCCAACCAGGTCGATGTCCTCGTCGTTGCCTGGAGCTTGCATCGCCTGACCGACGCGCTACTCGAGGAACTGGACCGGCCGGGCGTGACGCTGGTTTTGCTGGTCCCCGATCCAACCGAAGAGCGCTGGCGGCGGCGCACAGGTCCGGTGCTCACCATGCACGCCGAGCCAGAAGGCGTGTACGAGGCGATTCTCGCTGCGCGGCCGGGCGTGCGACCAGGCCCGCGTCCCGTTGCCTCGCCTGAGCCGGTAGTACGCAAAGCGGTGGACCAGCCTGTAGAGGATCTTGGCGGAGTCATCGTGGTCGCCGGCGGTGCCGGCAGCCCCGGTCGGACGACACTGGCCATCAATCTGGCAACCGCGCTTGGGGCCGCGGCGACGACGGTGCTCGCGGAGCTGGATCTGTGCGCGCCGTCCGCCGCCGCGTACCTGGACGCCGACCCGAGTCGCAACGTCTGTACCCTGGCTCATACCGTGCGTGACGAGCCGCGCTTGTGGGGCGCGGCGCTCGGCGAGGAAGTGCAGCCACTGGGCTCAGGCTCGACGCGCGCGGTCCTGCTGTGCGGTCCACCGAAACGCGAGATGCGCACCAGCCTTGGCTCGACTCTGGTCGAACGCCTGCTCGACGAGCTGGCGCAGCGCTTCCGCTGGGTCATCGTGGACATCGGGCCCGAGCTGATGGGTCTCGAGGTTGCCCCCAGCAGTCATCGTGCGGCGCTGTCCCGTGCCGACCAGGTCCTGCTGGTCAGCGCCGCCGATTTCGTCGGTTTGTGGCACACCCGCACCACCCTCGACCAGCTCGAGCGACTGCTCGGCATCGAACGTCGCCGGGTCAACCTGGTCCTCAATCAGCATGACGCGCGGTTCCATCACTCGCGGCAGGAAGTGGAGTGGCACCTGGGCGCGCCGGTCGTGTCTGTCATCCCGTTCGACCACGCCGGCCTCCAACGTGCGATCGCCGAGCAGCGGCCCGCGGTGCTCGATCCCTCGAGTCGCGCCGGGCGAGCGATGCTGGTGCTTGCCGAAGGACTCAACGACGGCAAGCTGCGATTGCCGTCGCCAGTGTCGCGAGCCCGCGGGAACTGGTGGCGACGTCTTGTCCACCGCCAACCGGCCGCGGAGATCACCCGGCCGGTGCTGCGAGTTGAGCGCCAGCGTTCAGGCGCCGTCACCGGCGGCCGGAGCCAGGCATGGTAGCGACCATCGAGCCAATCAGCGTCGGTGCCCTGCATCCTAGCGATCGTACTGCCGAGCGCCTGATTCGCGAACGCGTCGCCGAGGCGGTGAGCCGTTCCTTGGGCGACGGTCGTCTGCTGACCCCCGGCTCGCAGGAAGAGGAGCGCGTGCGGACGATCATCGACGAAGAAGTCGCCGCCCACGAGCGCCGCGCCGTGACTACCAACGCTCCGCTGCTGCTAGACGCGGACGCCGTCCGCCGGCGTCTGTTCGACTCCCTTTTCGGGCTGGGCATCCTGCAACCACTGATGACCGATCCACGGGTAGAGGAAATCATCGTCAACGGTCCGTTGCGCGTGTTCACAATCCGCGACGGCCACAAAGAACAGGCCCACGGCGTGTATTTCGAAAATGACGACGAGCTGCGTCAATTGGTCAAGCGCATCGTCAGCAGCGCCGGTCGACGTCTGGACGAAGCATCGCCGATGGTCGACGTCCGTCTCCAGGACGGTTCACGCCTGAATGCCGTGATCGCCCCGGCCAGCACGCGCTGGACGTCGGTCACCATTCGCAAGTTCGTGCTGCGTGCGCATTCACTCGATCAACTCGTGGAGCTCGGCGCGCTCAGCAGCGCTGCCGCGGAATTTCTGGATGCGGCCGTCCAGGCCGGCGTCAACATCCTGGTGAGCGGACCGACGGGCTCCGGTAAAACTACGCTCCTGAACGCCCTGGGTGCCTCCATCGTGGAGCTCGACGAGCGGGTGGTCACCGTCGAGGAGGTGCCCGAGTTGATGCTCGATCGGCGCCTGCCAGACTGCGTCGCGCTCCAGGTCCGCAATAAGAATGTAGAAGGTATCGGCGAAATAACCATCCGTGACCTGGTGCGCAACGCGCTGCGGATGCGGCCCACCCGCATCATCGTCGGCGAAGTGCGTGGCGCAGAGGCGCTCGACATGCTCCTGGCCATGAATACCGGCCACGAGGGGTCGCTCACGACTATCCACGGCAACACACCCCGGGATGCGCTCGATCGCCTTGCGACGCTGGCGATGATGGCCGGCGAGCGCCTCGCGGGAGAAGAGCTGGTGCGCATGGTCTCACGCACCATCGAGCTCGTCGTCCAGCTGCGTGTGACGGCGCGCTCCGGACAGCGACGCGTGGCCAGCATCTTCGAGGTGACGGGCGTCGATAGCGGTGTGATCAGCGGACATGAGATCTTCGGCCTCGAACACGGCCGTCTGGTGTGGCGCGGCCGCCCACCCCGCTGCATGGAGAAAATGACGGCCCACGGCGTCGAGTATGCGCTGCCGGTTGGCATTTCGGCGGAGGGCCTCACGTGACGCTTTTTGCGCGCCCATGTGAC
The DNA here is from genome assembly GCA_019242065.1 of Chloroflexota bacterium. The sequence continues at coordinate 11,158 of JAFAWJ010000237.1, read as the reverse complement.
GCTCACGGTAGGGGTGCCAGATTTTTGCCTGCGCGTGTGACGCTTTTTCCTCGCCGCGTGACGCTTTTTTCCCGCCGTGTGACGCTTCGCGTGACGCCTGCTGTCGACAATTGGTTCATCGATCACGCCGAGGTGCTGTCCTGATTCCACTGTTTCTGTCGCTGGCTCTGGCCGGTGGCGTCTATCTCACCTTTGATGGCTTGGTGCGGCCGCGAGTCAACGGCGCGCCACGCGAACGGGTACGCGCCGCCCGCGAGTTCCTGGTGCGTGCCGGCCTTCGGGATGTGACGCTGCGCGACTTCGTCTTGTTCTCGATGCTGTCCGGTGTGCTGGTGGCCGTTCTGGCGCAACTGGCTCTGGGCTGGATCGCCGTGAGCGTGCTCGCCAGCCTGGTCGGGCTTCTGGGTCCTTATGCCTACTATGTGCGCCGCCACGACCAGCGCCGCTCGGCCATCCAGGAATCCCTGGTCGACGCGATTGAACAATTGCGCGATGCAATCCGCACCGGCTTGTCGGTCCAGGACGCGTTCAGTGGCCTGGCTCGCACCGGTCCGGAGGTGCTGCGAGCCGAGTTCAGCACACTCAGCCGCGACGCGCGGCTGCTCGGGTTTGACGCCGCATTGGTGGCGATGCGCGACCGCCTGGCTGATCCGGTCTTCGACGTGGTGGCGTGCGCGCTGTCCATCAACGATCGATTGGGTGGCCGGCTGGTCAGCCACGTGTTGGATCGCCTGGCGGACTCCACCCGCGCGCAGCTCCGCATCGAACAAGAGGTCCGTGCGCATCAGGCGCGAACGGTCTTGTCAGCCCGGATTGTCGCCGCGGCACCCCTGGTCGCGCTGGTCGGCCTGCGGGCGACGAACCCGCGCTATCTGGATATTTTCAGCAGTGTCGCGGGCCAGGCGGTGCTGGTCGGCTGCGCGGGGAGTGTCGCCCTGGGCTACGCCGCGATGCTATACCTGACACGCTTGCCGGGCCAGCGGCGGGTATTGGTCCGATGACGCCTCTGTGGCTCGCTGGCGGACTCCGGCTGACCGCCGTCGATGCACGAGTCATTGCTCTGCCGCTGCTGTTGGGGTGTGGCGTGTATCTCATTCTCACGACTCTGTCGATCGGCCGCCCCAAGCGGGACCTTGGTGAACGGTTGCGACGGTTGGATGTCGACGAGCGCATTCGCATGGCCGAGCTGGATCGACACACGCGCCCCCAGCTCTTCACGTCCCGGCTGCTGGAGAACATTCTGCGTCCGATCCTCGAAGACGCCGGCGGTGCGTTGCGGAGCGTGCTTGGACGTGTCGGCCTGGGTGGTGGTCGTGAGCTGGAGACGCGCTTGAGCGTGGTCAGACCCGGTGTCGACATCGCGCAGTTCATGGGCGAAAAAGTGGCGTCCGGCGTGATTGTCGCGGCCATCTTCCCGCTTATGAACGTCTTGCGCATCACACCGTTCGGGGCCTGGCCAGTGTGGTTGTGGCTGGTTGGCTTTGGCGTTGGTTTCGTGTTGCCCGATTGGGACCTGGATCGGCGCGCGGCGCGCCACCGCGGTCTGGTGCTGATGGAGTTGCCCACCATCCTCGACATGTTGACGCTGGCAACCTCGGCCGGCATGGCCCTCGAACAGGCCATCGAGGAGGTCGCGCGCCAGAGCGAGGGTGTCGTTGCCCGCGAGCTGCGCGTGATGACCCGTGAGTTGGCCCTCGGGCAACGCCAGACGTTGCCTGAAGCGCTGGCGGGCCTGGCCCAGCGCCTCGGCGCGCCCGAAGTCAACCACGTCCTGGGGCGCATGTCTGCCGCATACGAACAGGGCCTGCCGCTCGCTCAGACGTTGCCGGCCCAGGCGCAGGCGCTGCGCGAACGCCAGCGCGTGCATGTCGTCGAAGAGGGCGGCAAAACTGCCGTCCGCATGCTCCTGCCCGTGGCGTTGCTCATTTTGCCGGCGCTCTTTGTCGTCGTGCTGCTGCCAGCGGCGGTGGAGCTCACCCGATTGGGGGGTGTCTGACAGAGGTGGTGTATCCAGGCGGCCTCGAACGAGGCATGAAAGGAGTCCTATGCGACTGATCGAGTGGAGTTGGCTGAGTGTTGCGCGCCTCCGTACACGCGTTGACGAGCGGGCAGAGGCGATCGCCTGGCGGCCGGCGGGTCAATCGACGGTGGAGTACGCGCTGGTGGGTGCGTTGGTGGTCATCGCCGCGGCTGGAGCAATGACGCTCCTCGGCGGCGAGATCACCACCGTTTTCAGCCGCATCACGTCCACACTCTCCGGAGCGGCGTCCACCGCCCACTGAGTCGGCTCGCATCCATGCTGCTGCATCGCACGCGACGTTGCGTCGCGCAGGCGTTAGTTGAGTTTGCCCTGGTGGTACCGCTGGTTGTCAGTTTGAGCTTCGGCGTGCTGCAACTGGTCCTCTACGCCCATGCGCGCGACGTGGCGACCAGCTCCGTTCAGGAAGCTGCGCGACTCTCGGCCGAGGATGGCCGAAGTCTGGACGATGGCTATGCGCGGGCGCGCGCGCTGATCGCGGCGGGACTCGGCTCCAGCCTCGACCCGCTCGCTCTCAGCGGCAGCATGGATTCAGAGGTGGTACGCATGCGAGTCGACGCCGGGCTGCGGCCGATCCTGCCGCTCGGCGCGCCGTTGCCGGTGCACGCCGAGGCCTGGGTTGCCCGCGAGCGGTTTCGGCCAGATGGACACTGACGGAGACCGCGGAGACGCGCATGACCACACGTGTGTTCGAGTTTGAAAACCAGCTGGCCACGTCCGTGCTGAGCGCCCGCAACCGGCCACCCACGCGCGCTGCGGGATTGAAAGCCTGCGGGTTCGCCTCGCTGGTGATCGTACCGGTCGCCGGCGCCGCCGAGGCGCCCGTCGGCTGGCTCCTGGCCGGGCTCGCCGCCATTGGAGTCATGAGCCTGGCTGCCATATTCGGCCCGCGTCTCAAATGGGGCTGGCTGGTGCTGGTCAGCGGCGGGTTGGGCCTTGCGCTCCCACGCGGCACCTGGGGCAATGTGGGTCCACCCCTGTTCGTCGCCACGCTCCTCTTCGCCATCCTGTGGCTCGTTCATCGTCGCCAGCGGCGCGCCATTGCTGCCCGACTCCAGTCCAGTTCCCCGGAGCGCGCGGCGCAGCTCATGCTGGGCTTTTCGGGTGAACGTCAGGTCGGCCGCGTGCTCGCCAGTGAGCTGCCACAGGCGTACGCCCTGATCAATGGACTGAAACTGCCGCACGGCGCGGGCGACATCGACCACCTGGTGGTCGGACCCACCGGAGTCTTTCTCCTGGAAACCAAGACGATGGCAGGCCGAGTCGTCTGTGCACCTGACGGCACCTGGCATCGCACCCGGATCGGACGCGGAGGAACCGCGTATCCCGCGTACATCGGTGATCCGGCGGCGCAGGTCCAACGCAATATTTTCGCCGTCCGTCAAACGCTCCGGAAGCGTCTCCCGGATCTCGTGCGGGGCACACCGCTGTGGATCGAAGGCCTTGTGGTTTTTCCCCATCCCAAGACAGAGCTGGAAACGGACAACAGCCGCGTGCCAGCGGTGCTCCTCAGCGACGCCACGCTGCGCATCTGCACACATTCACCCCGTCGCAGACTCCAATCAGACGAAGTCGACGCAGTCGTCCGCGCTTTGATCGCCGAAGCACGCACGTGGCACAGTCCACCGGCTCGCCAATCGGCACAGGCGCTCGTCGAGCTGGCCCTGCTGCTCCCAGTGGTCCTGACCCTGGTCTTCGGGACCATCGGCGTCAGTCGCTATGTTCAGACCCGCGCCGCCGTTGTGGCCGTGGCGCATGAGTCGGCTCGGGCAGGCGCTCTCGCGAGCAGCCCGGCGAACGCCATCGAGCGTATCCAACAGCGGACCGTGCTGGTTGCCCCCGGACTGGGATTGGACGTAAACAAACTCGTCGTCGGTTGGGACCTCAGTCGCTTCGGGAGTACGCCCGGCCAGGTTGCGACGACGGTCGAGTATCCCGTCGATTTCAGTGACCTGCCCATGGTGGGCAGTCTTCTCAAGACCGAAGTGCGCGCCGAGCACGTGGAGTGGGTTGATCCCTTCCGCAGTGGTATGAGCATGCCGCCCGGATCTGGCGACTGATGCCTCGAGCCCGCTGTCGACGCGGCCGCGCACAGGCGCTGGTGTGGGTCACGCTGGCCATTCCGCTGTTTGTGTCGATCGCCGGTCTTGCCATCGATGGCGGCGTCCTCCTGGATGAGCGCCGAGAATTACAGAGCATCGTCGACGGGGCCGCGCGCGCGGGTGCCACCCAACTGGACATGCCACGTTTGCGGGCCAGCGGCGGGTCGGATGTGCAACTCGACCCGACGCTTGCCACCTACGCCGCACGAACCTACGTCGACCAGGCTCTGGCATCCAGCGGCGGCGATTGGCTTGCACCTCCGCAGACGAAGGTCGAGGTCGGGAGTCGGCGCGTGCACGTGTTGATCCAGGCCCGTCTTCCAACTGCTTTCTTGCGGATTGCGGCAATCGACACCGTTCCCGTCGACGCCGAAGCTTTCGCCGACGTTGAGTACGGCATTCACGACGGCAGCGGGCACTGAGCCACCACCTCGACTTCAGCCAAATCCATAAGCACACCGGGGGTTGATATGGACCCGAAACTGATCGACGACGAACTCCGTTTTAGAGGCTCGCATGCCGACCGGGTGAAACTGCTCGCCTTCGTGGCGTTGATGCTCGTGGCCGGACTCGGCCTGTGCGCCGCGGCCGGACCGCCACGCCTGCCCACCGGTCTCCCCCACTGGGACGACGTTTTGACAGTGCTGGCAGGTGCCACGCTGCCCCTCGACGGAGTCCTCCTGGTGCTGGTCGACACCGCGTGGCTGATTTGGACCTGGATCATGCTGTCGCTGCTGCTCGAGTCCATCGTTGTGGCAGCCGATCTGCTGACGCATGGCGGCAGCGGTTGGGTGCGCTCGCTGCGCGCCTTCGTCGATCGCGCCAGCGTCCCGCTTGCGCGCCGGGCGGTGGCGGCGGCGTTCGCCGTACAGGTCATCAGCCGCGGGGTTCCTGTTGCATCGGCCCAATCGCTGCCGCCCGTGGACACCATTGTGGTCTCGACCGCGACTCCTGATGGGAACGACGCCGCATCCGGCGTCACCGATCCGTCGCCATCGACTCCGACGTACGTGGTCCGCCCGGGCGACACGCTGTGGTCGATCGCCGAACACGCGTACGGTTCAGGCACCGCCTATCGTCGGCTGGTCGACGCCAATGTCGGGCGGTCGATGGCCGATGGCCAGGTCTTCACCGCCCACGGTGTCATCCGCCCGGGCTGGCAGCTCGTGGTGCCGGACGCAACCTGGCAGGCCGAGGATTCCAACGGACAGCGCTGGTACACCGTTCGTGCTGGCGACAGTCTGTCCTCCATTGCCGCCTCCACCCTCGGCGATCCGCTGCGCTGGACGGATCTCTTCGAGTTGAACCGCGGCGCTGTCACCGACGACGGCAGACACACGCTCGTGGATGCCAACATCATCTGGCCGGGGCTCCACTTGCGTTTGCCAGATGCTGCCGCCACCGCCGACCCGGCGCCGCCTGCAGATCCTCCCGCTCCATCCGATCCGGCGCCCGCCGAGCTGCAGACTGCCTCGACGCCACCGACTCCGGTCGACCGCCATCCAGTCGATCCTCCGGATGCATCGCACGTTCTGGCGGCCGCGGCTGATCCCACGCCGCCTGAGCCTCAACCCACCCCGCAGCCAGCACCCCCGCCGCCCCTGCTGCGCACGCACCACGCCCTCCAGCCGGTAGCACTCGATCCGGCGGATACGTCCCCTGCACAACCGGACCCGACGCCATCCGCCGCACCTGAAGCGGCCGCTGCCAGCTCCGCGGGCGACTCAGAACTTTCGTTGCCAGCACCCCCCTGGCGATCGGATATTCCCGCTTTGCCACTCGCCGCCGGCGGGCTCGCGCTAGCGGGAGCGGCCGGCCTGACATTCGGCGCCAGGCGGATCCGCCGTCTCCGCCCGCTGCCACAAGAACCCGAGAGTGAGGTCGTGGTCGAGGGCGGCTTCGCCGAGGCTCTCCTCGCACACGATTTGACTCGCGGTCTGCATGGTATCGGCTTCGACCCGGTCGCCGCACTCGTCGCGCAGCTCGAGCAATTCCTCGCCGAATCCAGCCTGGTCCCCTCATCCAATCTTGGGGTGCTGGCCGTCCGGCATGGACGTTCCTCCACCACCCTGACGCTTCGCTGCGGATTGGCCGAACAGCCGGTCCTGCTCGAACTGGCGCAGCCCTTCGCGGCGGCTCTGGGCGCCGAGGTCGATGCATGCGTATCGGCGGACCAGGACGTACTCTGGCAGCTCTCTCGACTGCGCAAGACGCGCCTGTTGCCCAGCAGCGATGCGAACGCCACGAACGGTCCGTGCCTCGTACCGCTGGGCGTCCTGTACGACCGGCAGATGTACTCGGTCGCCTGGAGCAGCCTCGGTCACGTTCTGGTTGCCAGCCTGCCTGGGCATGGCGCCGATACCATCCTGACCAGCCTGGTTGCCACGCTCACAGCGCGGCGGTCACCCGAACAACTCCAAGTCTGGCTACTTGCCGCGAACAGGGCATTGCCCGCGCCCCTGTTCGCACTGCCACACCTGACCCGTGTTGTCGATCCTGCCGACGAGTCGGCGCTGTTGCTCGCCGCCGAAGATCTGCGCGCCGAACTCGATGCGCGTGCGGCTCACCCCGCCGAGGCCGACCTGCTCGTGGTGATCCCCGAGCTGAACACACTCGGCCAGTCCGCCGCTCGGTTCGCCTTGTTGTCCGCGCGGTCGGCTGACCTCGGCGTCCGATTCGCCGCGGCCGCGTCAGATCCAGAACGGGCCATCGGTGATCCGCTGACCACACACTTCACTACCCGAATGGTGCTGCGTATGCAAACCGAGGAAGCCAGCGTCGCCCTGCTGGGCGTGGCCGACGCGGCCTTCCTGGGCGGCGGCGGTCGGCTGCTGTTGCGGTTGGACGGCCGCGAGCCAGTCGAACTCTACGGCTACCAGGTTGCGAGCGAGCACCTGGAGCGGCTCGTCAAAGTTATGCGTTCGGCGTATTCGTCGGCGTCGCCGGGGCACGACCGCCCTCGACCGCTGGATCCTCCGGAGGCTCCGCCAGATGACGAGCGTCCACCAGATTCGGAATCTCCGCCGTCGGAGCCCCTCGAACCGGCATCGGAGCCTGATCCGCCTGACGAACTGGACCCGGTCCGCCAGGCACCGATCCAGATCTTCTGCTTTGGGGTTCCGCGTGTCGTCTGCGCCGGAGAAACTATCTGGCCACGCACCGGAGGCGACGCTAAGCCCTGGGAATTGCTCCTTTTTCTAGCGTCACAGCCCGCGGATGGAGTCCAGCGCGATGCACTTGTCAACGCACTGTGGCCCCAGGACGAGACCGTCGAGGATATCGCGCATCGTCTCCGCCAGTTGCGTTTCCGGCTTCGCCGCCAGTTCCACCAGGTAGCTGGCGGCCCAGAAGTGGACGGCATCTGCCTGGAACGTCGCGTGCTTCGCGTGGATCCTGAGATCGTGCACTCCGACGCGCACGAGTTCCTCGAGTTACTGCACAGCGTGCGCATCAATCCCGACGACACGGCCATCCAGCGCCTCGAACACGCGCGCGCGCTGTACGTAGGCGACCTGCTCACCGGCCCTGACGTCCGCCGCTACGCATGGCTCGACGAGCGCGATGACAGCGGGGTGACGTTGCGCGAGCACTTCAGACGTCTCTTTCAGAATGCCTCCACCCGGCTCGCGGAGCTGTATGCAGAAAGTGGCGACCTGGCTGCCGCGATCGACCTTTATCGCGAATTGACTGAGATCGATCCGGCCGACGAGCGTCTCTGGCAAGCCCTGTTCCGACTGCACGCGCAGCGGAGCGACCGTGACGCACTCATTGCCGAGGAAAAGCGCTTGCGCCAGACCCTTCATGACCTCGCCGAAGAGCTCGACCTTCCGGACAGTGAGAACGCAGACGAGCCCGGCCGCGAGACCACGCAGGAGTACGAGCGACTGCTTTCAGGACTCAGGGAGCGCGAACCAGCCATCGTCTAACCCGGGTGGTGGTGATTCCACCGCCCGATCCGTAACTCTAGAAGCGTCTCGTGGCACAGAACCGATTTGTGACACCCACGAGACGCTTTTCGCGTCCTGTGTGACGCTTTTTAGCAACCGCGTGACGCTTCGCGTGACGCCCTCCTCCGCAAGCTGACGCCATCCCGATCGTCAGTGGAGGTTATTTGTGGAGCTCCCGTTCACCGTCGTATTCGAGCCGCCGAGCCGGTCAGAGCTGCGGGCGCTGCTGCGTATGCGAGGACACTGGGCAGCCGGAGTAATTGTTGCGCTGACGATCGGGATTGCCTATTTGCTGGCAAACGTCGCCCGAGCCGACGCCAGAGCAGCGACCGGCACCGTGCCCTTGCAGGTGATATCGGCTCCCACCGGTGCCACCGTGTGGGTCGATGGCCACCAGCAGGGAACCACACCACTGGACGTCCCCGTGGCTCCCGGCGATCACACCCTCCTGCTCAAGGCTTCCGAGGCACTTGACAGTCAGTACTCGCTGAATGTGGGTACCGGCGGCAGAACATTCGACGCGGCACTGTGGCGCAGGGCGCCGGCCGTGACGCACTTGCGGCCGACGTTACCAGGCGCCACCCTCAGCGACGCGCGGTTGCTGGAAACCGGCAACCTCGGGCTCACCATCGGGCTGCCTCCCTCGCGGCAGATCCAGGCGTGGTCACTCGACCCCGCCACCGGTGAGGTACGACTGCTGATGGGCACGCTGCCGGGCGCTCAGCTCGCCTTCGCGCCGGACGGCCACCACCTGGCATATCTGGGCTCCGACGTCGGTCCGCCGTCCCCCGGCGATTCGAACGCCTGGTCGGACTCGTCATCCGACGACCGGGCACTGCCGAAGCTCAACATGCTCTGGTTATTTGATGCCCCTGCAGCGATCGATGCTGATGAAAGCACGGCCGCACCACCATCCGGCTGGCGGCCACCGCTCGAGGCAACGGAGCAGCTCGTCGATGCCACCTGGAGTCCTCGAGCCGACCGACTGCTCGTGGTGGCCAGCCAGCCGGTGTCGGGAAGTGCCCGACGCAGCCGCGCCTGGTTCGTCGACGCCGACGGCCAGCGTGCCGCGCCGGCCTTCACGCTACCAAGCGATGTCGCGCCGGGGACCGCCATCTGGAGTCCGGACGCTACGCACGTTGCGTTTGTCGCTCACGCCGGACAGGTCAATGCGCTGTGTCTTCTCGGTATCGACGGCTCCTTCCGCTACATTGCCGATCTTGACCCATCCAGTACGCCGCCGACGTACCCGCCACTGAGCTGGTCGGCCGACGGGCAGCAGATGGTGTTCGTCGCGCCTCACCAGCACGCGCCAGGCGCTGCTTTCGATTGGCTGGCGCCCGCGCCGCAACATGCGGTCTTTGTCGCGAACCTGGATCAGTCCACCGCGACTGCCTTGGGCGACACGCCACTCAACGAGGCTATCTGGCGCCAGGACGGCCAGTTGCTCGGGCTGTGGCGAGCCGGACCTGACGCTCCCGTCGGCATCCGCTTGCTCGACGAGTCCGGTACGCGCAGTCAGGATGTCGTCCAGTTGCCACTGAAGCCCGGCGCCACGTACACGTCAATGTGGGACCTGTCCCACGCGGAGCTGCTCGTCGCCAGCCGCAACCCCTCGGCCAGCAATGACTACTGGCTGGTGCGCCTCGGAGCGGGGGACGACAGGTGAATCGCTTGAGTCTGATGGCCTGGTTGCTGAGTGCGGCCATGCCGACGTTCAGTGCCGCGCTGGCTACACACACTGGCTTCGGCCAGGTGCTTCCCCAGCTTCCGGCAACTCCTGGCCTCGACAAGCTGCTATCCGATCCAGGCAGTTGGCTGACGGACATGTTCAACTCCGCCGTTTTGAGCATGGGCCAGAAGACAACCGGCGACGTCGTGGGGTTCATGAACTGGCTGATGGGTAGCGGCAACGTCATCAGTCAGACGCCCGCCGCGCTGTCATACGACAACCCGGCCGTCGGCGACCTGTGGGGCTCGATGCGCAAAGTGGGTGACGTCGGCCTGGCCGTCGTCGCGGTCTGGGGCGGCGTGAACTTGATGATTCACCCGCACATCCGCGCTCCATATCACGGCGCGCTCGAGCTTATCCCGCGCGTCCTGCTCAGTGGAATCATGATCAACACCAGCCTGGGCTGGGGCAAGTTCGTCATCGATTTGAACAACGCGCTGTGCCAGGCCGTTGGCAGCGGGACGATGCCCGGTTGGAGCAGTCTGCAACAGCAGCCAACTGGCGGAGCAGTGTTGCTCAACCTGATTGCCATGGCGATCTACCTGGTGCTCGGGATGCTCTTGATGGGTCAGATGTTGATGCGTCTCGCGCTCGTCGACGCACTGCTGGTCATCGCACCGCTCGCGCTGCTGTGCTGGGTCTTACCCCAGACCTACTCATGGGCACGCCTGTGGTTCAGCACATTTTTTGCCACGGTGTTCGTCCAGGCAATCCAGGTGCTGGTGTTGCACCTGGGCGCGGATCTGATTCAGCGTCTGCCGTCCATGTTGTCCACAATTGGTGCAAACCCGGCCGATGGCGGACACGTCTGGCTGGCAACGTTGCTCCTTGGCATGGCCGTCCTGCAACTCGCGCGTCGCATCCCGCGGCTCATGCCAGGCGTGCCACCGGGTATGGGCGCCGCCACGACCGGCCCGAACATTCGACAGATCACGGGGCTCTTCAACTCCGGTTCCGGCAAAGAAGAGAAAGGCAAGTAGCCGTGTCCGCAAATTTCTTGCTGGATAGCGGCGGTCGCAATGTCGGCCACGGACTCTTCGCCATCGCCGCCGCACTCGTGACGTTTCTGGCAATCGCTGTCTGTCTGCCGGTCCTGGTTCTGGCCGTCCTCTTCGGCGCGATGCGGGGCCTTCCGACCGCCACGACGTCACTCGTTTCCACCGTTCTGGTGGCTCAGGCTGCCAACCCCGTGTCCGCGGCGTCCGTGGCGCAACCCCAAACCCGCCCGTCGTCGGCAGACGCGAGCAACCAGACCGCGCCCGCGGCTAGTCCGGCCCCCGCCGCTGTCGACGTCGCGCGGCGATATCTGGGGGTGCCCTATGTCTTTGGTGGAACGAAT
>JAFAWJ010000115.1 GCA_019242065.1 Chloroflexota bacterium | reverse complement strand
CGGCTCATGAAGTTCGTGAATGCCGCGACGCTCGGGTCGCGCACGCGCAAAATGTTGAACTTCACGTCGTCGCTCGTCAGCTCTCGGCCGGTGTGGAACTGGACGCCGTGTTGCAGGTTCAGCTTGAGCTGCGTGGAGTCTGTGCTGAATTCCCAGCTCTCCGCCAGCACCGGCTGCGGCTGATGGGCATGATCGTACTCAATGAGTGTGTCGAAGACCGGATAGATCGCGAAGTTGCGATTGTTGTGGGCGTCCAGTCCACCGAAGGTCAGTCCGCCGACGGCGGTACGCAACGTACCGCCGCTCTTCGGCTGCGGGGTCGGAGCCTGGGCGCCCGCCGTCGTCGCCGACACAGGGGTCGGGGCCGCCGCCCCCGTGGACGTGGTGGGCGCGTTCGAGACGGCCGACGTGGCCAGGGTTGGCGAGGCTTGCGGCGTGGCCTGACCGCACGCCGCAAGCAAGGCGAGTGTGGCGCTCGAGCCGAGGAGCCTGAGCGCGTCTCTTCGGCTCAGCGTAGGCAACATGGGCACGTCTCCCTTGGCGCACGATTGTAGTCCGGCTTCAGGAGCCGAGCTCCGCCGCCAGCGCGCTGCGCGCCTCGATGACGCGCTGCAGGCCCGCCTCACCCTGGAGGTCGGGCGGGGCGCTCAGGACCAGGTGCGTCGCGCCCAGCGACTGGAGTTTGCGGGCGGCTTCGACCCACGCCCCGGCGCCGCCCGGACCGGCCACCACGCGGCCGGTCAGGCCGAATGCCGCCGGCTCGCGACCCGCTTCGACCAGGTATTGGCGGATCCTGGGCATCACGTCGGTCGGGTCGCCCAGCGGGACGAAGCCGTCCGCCAGCCGAGCCGCGCGGCGCAGCACTCGCTCGTGGGCTCCGCCAATCCAGATCGGAATCGGCGGCGTGACGACCCGGTTCAGGCCGACACCGTCGAGGTGATGCCAGCGGCCGTGGAACGTCACGTACGGCTCTGTCCACAGGCGGCGCAGAACCTCCACCTGCTCTTCGAGACGTCGGCCACGGGTGGCGAAGTCCTGTCCCACCGCCTCGTACTCGGCGAGATTCCAGCTGATGCCCACGCCGAGTTCGAAGCGGCCGTTGCTCACGAGCTGCAGTTCTGCGCTCTGTTTGGCGACCAGCACTGCAGGGTACAGGGGCAGGATCAGGATGCTAGGCCGGAAGTGGAGACGGGTCGTCGCGGCAGCCAGGTACGCGAACAGGACGAAGGGGTCGTGAAACGGGCCGGTATACGTCGCCACCGGCCGGTCCGTGTAACGATCGGCCGGTACGCCGAGCACGTGTCCGGCCGAGGTGAGCAGGTCGAAGCTCGCGCCGTCGAGCGCTTGCGCGAAGTCGCGGATCGCGACCGGGTCGCTGGAGGCGGTGAGCGGCAGTGAGGCACCGAATTTCATGCTCAGATCGTAGTCGGCCGTCCGGCCTGATCCGGCGAACTGCTAGTGGCTAGAATCCCGCCGTGGCTCAGTTGAACTTCGAGCGTGCGCTCGACATCCTGGCGGGCACGCCGCCGGTCCTGTCAGCGATCGTGTCCAATCTGCCGCGTTCGGCACAGGACGAACGGCCCGCCGAGAATGCCTGGTCGCCGCGCGAGGTCCTCGCCCACCTGTTGCGGGCAGAGACCGAGACGCTGGCACCCCGCATCAAGAGCGCCGCGGAGGACAACCAGCCTCGGCATGAGCCGACCGACCCGCAACCCGCACCCGACAGTGGGCGGCAGCTGTCGAACGAGTGGGCTGACGCCCGCGCGGCGAACCTGGTCTGGCTACGCACGCTGACACCCGAGCAACGCACGCACATCGTCCAGCACCCCCGCTTCGGCGAGATCAGCGTCGACACGTACATCGCCGAGTGGGCCTACCACGACCTGGATCACCTGCGGCAGATCCTGGCTGCGCTCGCCTCCGAGCTGTACACGCACATTGGGCCGTTCCAGGAGCTGTACGCCCCGCCCTCTTGAGCCATTCACAGGGTGCGGCGTCCTTTGTCAGCTCGGGGTGGGGGATTCGCGAGTCCGCGCCGCAACCCGCTCGGCCAGGTTCTCGGCGCCGAGCACGCGCAGCCTGTCGGCCGCGGCCGCCCAGTTGGGGGATGCCGTGGCTGGCAACTCGACCTGCAGCTCGTCCGGTTGCATGCTCACGATGCGTTTGAACACGCGCAACTGCTCGGCGACGCTCGGTGTGATGCTCTCCGTGCGAGCATCCAGAACCGCTTCGAGCGTGCCGTGTCTGAGCAGCAGCGCGGCCGCGGCTTTGGGACCGATGCCTTTGGCCCCGGGGATGTTGTCCGAGGCATCGCCCGCGAGCGCCTTGAAGTCGGGGATCTGCTCGGGCAGCACCCCCATGCGTTCGACGACCTGCTGCGGGCCGATGCGCACCAGGTCGCGCACTCCCGCCCGCGGGGCCAGGACGGTCACTCGGTCCGACACGAGTTGGTACGCGTCGCGGTCGGTGGTCAGCAGCAAGCTCGCTCCGCCACGCGCTGTCTCGGCATGAGCCGCCGCCGCCATGAAGTCATCCGCCTCGAAGCCCGCGCGCTTGCCGACCGCGAAACCGAACGCGCTCGCCAGCGACGGTAACCGGTCGAGCTGTTCGACGATCGCGTCGTCGAAGTTGCGGCCGGCCTGGTATGCCGGCCACAGCACGTGGCGGTACGTCTGGTAGAACAGCGTGTCCCAGGCGACGAAGATCGATCGCGGCCGTTCGTTGTCCCACAGCGTCATCAGCATGTTGGTCCA
>JAFAWJ010000098.1 GCA_019242065.1 Chloroflexota bacterium | reverse complement strand
GGCTGCGGTCGCTCGAAGACCTGCCGCCGCTGCCGAGCGTCGAGACGAACTAGTCTTTTCTGGTTGCGGTACTGACCCGCTGCGCTGCATCCGCTCTGTCTGACGATTTGTCTACACAGAGGTTGGAGTTCCCGGGCGCCGAGCGGTATACTCTTCGAGCCGCGCGGCTGCTGGGCCCGCGGCGTCTTCTTGCCGGCGCCGTGAGCCACCCTGGGGTTGTGGAGAGTCACTGAGCATAACGATGTACGCCATTGTCGAAACAGGCGGAAAGCAGTACCGCGTCAAACCGGGCGATACGATCGCCGTCGAGCGACTCGGCGGTGAGCCGGGCGAAGTGCTCGACCTGGACCGAGTCCTGCTGCTGGCAGGCAACGGCGACGGCGCCACGCGCGTTGGCTCGCCAGGCGTTGACGGCGCAGTAGTGCGCGCCGAAGTGGTCGAGCACGGGCGCGGTGAGAAGATTGTCGTGTTTCGCTACAAGTCGAAGGTGCGCTACCGGCGCAAGACGGGGCATCGGCAGGCGCTGACGCGGCTGCGGATCACCGACATCCTGGTGGACGGCGCGTCGCTGTCGCCGGGCACGACGGCTGAGCGAACGCCTAGGCCCGTCGTGGTCGCGCCTGAACCCGTTGGGGAGCAAACTTCCGTGGCGGCGAGTACCGAGAGCGAAGACGCCGTCAATCCAGTAGGGGGAAGTCTTCCCGAGGTCGAGGAGACCCACTCGGAGCGCGAGGCGGCTCTGCCCGGAGGAGAGGCGGCCCCCGCGGGGGAGAGCCCAGCCGAGGCTGACGCGGCGGCCGCTGCTGACGAGACGACAATTCAGGACGAAGCCTGACAGGAGGCATCGCTAAGCTATGGCACACAAGAAAGGGGTCGGTTCCTCGCGCAACGGCCGCGACAGTCCCGGCCAGCGCCTCGGCGTCAAACGCGGCGACGGCTCCGTCGTCCGCGCCGGCTCGATCCTCATGCGTCAGCGCGGGACGGTCGTCAAGCCGGGCCGCAATGTCGGAATAGGACGCGACCACACGTTGTTCGCCTTAATCGACGGACAGGTACGGTTCGAACAAGCGACCCGAGAGCGCAAGCGCGTCAGCGTCTACGCCCTCGAAGCGTAAATACACCAAAGGCGAACTTCATGAAAGCGGGCATTCATCCTGAATACAAAGTAGCCACCATCACGTGTGGCTGCGGCAACTCCTGGCAAACTCGTTCGACGAAGGAGCGGCTCCACGTCGACGTGTGCTCGGTGTGCCATCCCTTCTTCACTGGCGAGCAGCGGCTCGTCGATACCGCGGGCCAGGTCGAGCGCTTCCAGCGGCGCCTGCAGCAAGCCAGGAAGCGATCGTAAGCTAGACCCCTCGTATAACTCGCACACACAGTGACAGCCCAGGCCGCCGCCGAGGCATCCGGCACAGCGCGGAGTCGAACGCCGAAGATCTCGTACGGCGGCCAGGCGGTCCTCGAAGGCGTGATGATGCGCGGCCGCTCGTATATGGCCGTCGCGGTGCGGGCGCCCGACACGACCATCAAGGTCCAGTCGAAGCCGCTGCCACGCCACCTGTATGGCGGGATCATTCAGAAAATCCCGCTCGTGCGCGGCATCACCATGTTGTGGGATGCCCTCGGGCTGGGCATGCAGGCGCTCATGTACTCGGCCGATATCCAGATGGCTGGAGAGGACGACTCGGCTGACAGCGATACCGCTGACGAGCCGGCCAGTCTGAGCAAGCCGCTGGCCTGGACCACCGTCGGGGTGGCGCTGATCTTTGGTATTGGCGTGTTCTTCGTGACGCCGCTGGCCGTTGTCGGCGTAGCCGAGCACTTGCTGGGCGGGGCGAGCACCTTCTGGAGCAACCTGGCCGAAGGGGTGATCCGTCTGGTGTTGCTGGTCGGCTACGTGGCCTTGATTGGCACCATGCCTGACGTCAAGCGCGTCTACGCGTATCACGGCGCCGAGCACATGACGATCCACGCCTGGGAGCACAACGATCCGCTGGATCCGGCGCATGTGGGCAAGTACTCGCCGGCGCATCCGCGCTGCGGGACGGCGTTCCTGCTCGAGGTGGTGGCGATCTCGATCGTGCTCTTCGCGCTGTTGGGGACGCCGGACTGGTGGCTGCGGGTGCTGTCGCGAATCCTGCTGATTCCGGTGATCGCGGGGATCGCGTATGAGCTTTTACGGCTGGGGGGCAAGTACCCGGACAGTCTGTTCATGAAGGCGATCGTGGCGCCAGGGCTGCTGCTGCAGGCGCTGACGACGCGGTATCCCGACGAATCGCAGATGGAGGTGGCGATCGCGTCGATGAGCGAGCTGCTGGAGCGCGAGGGAGATACTCAGCCGATGAGCGCTGGCTTTCGGGTTGGCAACTCGGACACTGTCGAGTAATTCTTCTCTTCAAAGAGAAGCAGAACCTGCTGGCGGCTCACGTGCTGTCGAGATTCTTCTCCTGCAAGAGAAACAGAGTCTGTTGGAAGCTTGCGAACTGTCGAAGAAAAGTCTTGTCTTGCGAAGAGAAACAGAATCTCTCGACTGGAGAAGCAGAACGTAGCTAGCGGCGGCGGGTGGCCAGGACTGCCCAGACGGCGGCGGGGGTCATGCCTTGCTGGGCCAGCAGGATGAAGGTGTGGAACCACAGGTCCGCCATCTCGCGGGCGACCTCCTCGCGATCGGCGTTCTTGGCGGCGATCACGACCTCGGTGGCTTCCTCGCCCACTTTTTTCGCCACACGATCGACGCCTTCGGAGAGCAGCCGCGCAACATAGGAGGCGCCCGGGTCGCCAGCACGCTGCCGCGCCAGGATCGTGTCGAACAGCTGAGCGGCGGCCTCACCATCCGTCTCAGGCGTGGCATGATCCTCGAGCGTCTGAAAGAAGCAGCTCGGGGCGCCGGTGTGGCACGTGGGTCCCT
>JAFAWJ010000075.1 GCA_019242065.1 Chloroflexota bacterium | reverse complement strand
GACGGCATCGCCATCAGCGCCGACGGCGAGCGGCTGTACAACTTGTCGCTCGGCTCACGAGCGCTGTTCAGTGTTAGTACGCAGGCGTTATTCGACCGTACACAGGATGACGACGCGCGTGGGGCGAACTGTGATCGACGAGGGCGACAAAGGCGGGGCCGCCGACGGCCTCGAATCGGACGCGGCTGGGTGTCTGTACGCGACGAACTACGAACACAACGCAGTGCTCCGCCGCCGAGCCGATGGGCCGTGGGAGGCCCTGGTCCACGACCCGCGCTCACTCTGGCGCGACACGCTGTCGCTGGCGAGCGACGGTTACCTGTATCTGACGGCCAACCAGCTCCACCGCCCGGCGCGTTACCAGCAGGGGCGTGACCTGCGTCAGAAGCCCTCTCCGCGCTCTCCCGACCGCGCGTCGACGCCCAGCCGGTGCTGCTCCGCTGAGGTTGGTGCCGAGGTGCCGCATAGTCGGCCCTCGGCATGTCTCCTGCCGCCGCGTGGCGGTCCTGCTGCTCTGGAGAGGAGGAACTGGAGTGAAGCGAGAAGGAAGTCGACTTGGCTTACGGTTTGAGCACGACCTTGAGACAGTCGTCCTGTTTGTCACGGAACATGCGGTAGCCCTGCGCCGCCTCCTGGAGCGGCAGGCGATGGGTGATGACAAAGCTTGGATCGATCTCACCGCGCTCGATGCGCTCCAGCAGCGGCCGCATATAGCGCTGCACGTGTGCCTGCCCGGACTTGATGGTCAGCGACCGATTCATCACCGCGCCCATCGGGAACTTGTCCACGAAGCCGCCGTAGACGCCGATGACCGAGACGATGCCGCCGTTGCGACACGCGAGGATGGCCTCGCGCAAGGCGAACGGCCGGTCCGTCTCCAGCCGCAGCATCTGTTTGGCGCGATCGTAGCCGTAGAGCGGACTTTCCGTGTGCGCCTCCATACCCACCGCGTCGATGCAAGCGTCGGGGCCGCGGCCAGCCGTTAGCTCCTGCAACGCCTCCATGATGTCCGTTTCGGCATAGTTGAGGGTGTCGGTGGCGCCGGCGCGTTCGTGGGCCATGCGCAAGCGATAGGGCAAGCGATCGATGGCGATGACTCGCTCCGCCCCGAGCAGGCGGGCGCTGGCGATGGCGAACTGGCCAACCGGGCCGCAGCCCCAGACGGCGACGACATCGCCGGGTTTGATCTCGCACAGGTCGGCGCCCATGTAGCCGGTGGGAAAGATGTCCGAGAGGAACAGCACCTGCTCGTCGCGCAGACCGCCGTCGACCTTGATCGGCCCCACATCGGCGAATGGCACGCGCGCGTACTCTGCTTGGCCACCGGCGAACCCTCCGACCAGGTGCGAGTAGCCGAAGATGCCACAGGGCGAGTGGCCCCACAGCTTCTCGGCCATCCAGGCGTTCGGATTGGTGTTCTCGCACACGGAGAACAGCCCCTGCTGGCACATCGAGCACGCGCCACAGCTAATCGGAAACGGCACCACCACCCGGTCGCCGACCTCGAGCTTGCCGACGGCCCCGCCAACTTCCACCACTTCGCCCATGAACTCGTGGCCCAGGATGTCGCCACGCTTCATGGTGGGCACGAACCCATCGTAGAGATGGAGGTCCGAGCCACAAATGGCCGTCGACGAGATTTTCACGATAGCGTCGTGCGGATCGATGATCTTGGGATCGGGCACGTCGCGGACTTCGACCGTCGTCTTGCCCATCCAGCAGGCCGCTTTCATGAGCGGGCCTCCTTCATTTGTTGAGCGCGCGGTGGCTGGGCAGACGGCTGCAGCAGGTCCGTCCCGCCGATGGTCGCCGACGAGCGGGTCACCTGACCGGTCTCCAGGATCTGCTTGACTTTGCGCAGGTCGGCCTGGACCTGGTGGGCAGGCTCCTCGCCGAACAGGCGGGCGACAAACGAGCCCAGCTCGGCCGCTGGCGGGGCGTAGTCCATGTCGAGGCGAACTTCGGTGCCGCGGGCACCCGGCGCGGGCTGGAACTGCACCGTGCCAGAGTTGCTGACGCCGCTGGCTCCTGGGAGCGACTGCCATCGGAGGCGCCGGTTCGGCTGGTCCTCGATCAGCTCCGCGTCCCACTCGACCTGCCGCCCGGCTGGCCCTCGGGCAGTCCAGTGCGAACGCCGCGCGTCAACGACGGCCACCGAGTCCAGGTGGCTCATGAACCTCGGCAGGTTCCTGAAGTCGCGCCAGAACTGGTACACCTCCTCGGGCGAGCGGCGGATGGTAATCGCCTTTTTCAAGCGCAGCACGCCCGGCGCACGCTCGTCGCCCTGGGCCACGCTGGCTGTTCGCGCCGACCAGAAGTCGGCGCCGGCCAGCGCGGCCACGGTCGCCAGCGCCGCCAGCGACCGGCCGCGCTGGTTGTTGCGGTCGAACAGGGCCACCGCGAGCAGCGACAGGTCCATGGCGTCGCCGCCGACGCGCGCCCAGAGCCAGGGGGACGGACGCGCTGGCTGGGTGAGCAGGCCCGTGCCCACGGTCAATTCGCGCAGCCCGATGGCCCGCATGACCGCACCGCTGGCGCCACCGCCGGTCAGACCGATCAGTCGGCTCAGTGCGCCTGGCGCGACAACCTGGACCGTCCCAAGTCCAAGGCTGAGATAGCCGAACCCGCGTGGGAATAGTTCCGCGTTTGGCATGTGCGCTGGCGTGCAGTCCTCGTGCCACGGGCTAGCGTGACTGTGGCCTCGCTGAACGCGGTTGGGACAGTGCCGTCAATGTGCTGGTGGCTGCACGCTGTCTGGCGGGGCGGTATCACCCGTATCGCGGCTGCGTCATCAGGCTTATCGATGCTGGATGAGACGATGTCATGAGCCGCCAGGGAATTTTCTACCGTTCGGCTAACAGGCGCCATGGGACGCGCCTCGTCCCAAACAGCGCGTGGACGCTTGCTGATGGCGAGATCAAGTTACGGTGAGCGAGCATCTCGTCGAGAGCCACGAGGCGGCCGTAGAGGTCGACTCGGCGACCTGCTTTTGGATCTCTGCCTGTCGGGTGAGTTGCGCGGCTACATGCTCAGTGCCAGCACGAAACAGGCGGCCGACACACGCCGAAGGCGGATGGAAAACGCGTCTATCAGGTTGCCCGTCGTATCGTCGAAGGCCACGGCTTCGGTCCCGCTCCCAACTGCTGCGGCGAGATTCCGAGCCTGTGCGCCAGCTGTCGGTGACGGCCATCCAGCGACGCGCTCAGCACGTCGGCGACGGACCTTACACATGGGCCCGAATCCAGGCCGCCGGGCAGCCCCTCGCGATCAAGTCGTTGACGGCGGCCATGTGCGTGCCCGGTGGCAAGCTCGAGCGAAACGCATCGCGCTGGGCGAGCGTCTCGAGCGGCCCCGATCCGTAGTCAGGATGATCGGCGCCCTGGGCGCCATTCGGGTCGTTGACGTAGCCGCTCGAGCTGGCGAACCTGCTCTTCGGCCATCTGCAGCGGCGCGACGGCCGCTGGGTGATCGTCGACATCGTCGGCAAGCGATCCGATTAGAGGTTCAGGACCAAAGTGACACCAGGCGAGCGTGAAGCGGCGGGGTGCGCCACCGCCAGCCTCATGCCTGACCGGCCCATCATAAACCTGTTCGAGTTCGACCGGGTCAGCCTGATCCTGCTCTTGCCCACTGGCGCGCTCTACTCGAATTAGACTGGCGGCTACGCCTGTCGTCACCCGGAGGAGATCATGCCAAATGCAGACCAGCCAACAATTGATCACGCTCCAGAAAACGTCGCAGCTCTGGAGCGAATTCAAGGTGTACACATCGACTAAGCCGCGATCCGAGCGCCTGCGATGCGGCCCAAGAATGTCGTGGGCGTCATTTCAGATCAAGGCAGGGAGGACGCACCCCACATCCAAGACCTACCCCCACAACCAGGCCTGACCTGTGAGCTCAATGTTTAGGGGTTTATCGAGGCCATCCAATCGGCTCTGCGAACCGAACCGTTGGCTACTCGCTCCGTCTGCGCCAGAACGGCCTGACCTCGCTCGCCACGGTCGATTGGTACTGGGCGAGAGCTCCTCAGGACGGCA
>JAFAWJ010000799.1 GCA_019242065.1 Chloroflexota bacterium | reverse complement strand
CTTGTCGATGGCTTTGGGGTACTTGGCAGCGTAGGTCACCTGGAGCTGGTCGATCGCCAGGTCGGCGGTTTCCTTGTTCTCGGCGTTCATGATCGCGTGCTGCGCCGCCTTCACCTTCGGTTGGAGGCTCGAGGGCACCGCGTCTAGGGCTCCTTGGGAGCCCACTCCCGTGACGATATGACAAGTGTGTCAGGCGCCTGGGCGCAGACGTGCGTGGTCGATATATGAGTCAACAGATGCATCGATGACGTGGAGTGCGCGCCGGAGTGGGAGTGGCGCTGGAGGGTGGTCGGCGGCGAGCAGCGGGATGAGGACTCGGTCGTGAACCTTGGTGTAGAACAGTGCGAACCGCAGGCCGTCGGGAGTCAGCATGTAGGTCCTGGAACGAGGGAAGCGAGCGATCAGTCCGTGCAGGCGCAAGCGACGCAAGTCGTACGTCATCTGAGCTGAGGTGTAGGTGGTGCCGAGCAAACCGGCAACGAGGGTACGCAGACTCCTGCTGTTGAAGCCGGCGACGGCATGCACCGTCAGACACAAGGCGCCGGCCAGAGCCATGACGCGTGCGTCCCCGAAGCGCAAGGCTCCGGTTCGTTGGCCGTCCCGTACGTACGGCTGTGAGATGCGTTCAAAGAGCGCAGTCTCGATGGCACAGCTCTGACCGACACGCAGCATGGTAAGCACGCGGGCATTGATTTGGCGAGCCGCGTGCTGCACCTGGGGAAGCTGGGCGATGCCCTTGAGGATGTCGAGATCGCTGGGGTCGTTGACCACAGTCTCGATGCGCACAGCACGGCCTTCTTTCAGGTAGAGCTTGACGCGGCAGTGTTTGTAGGTGAAGTCGATGCGCACTTGCGTGCCTTCGGTGAACACACGGCTGCGGAAGACGCTCTGGGTGTTGCGCTGGACCCGACGAGCGAACAGCATCGACACCACGCCCGGTCGGCCAATACCGATATTGTCGGCGACCAGCGCTTCGAAGAAGGCGCGGGCTCGTCGAGGGCTATCGAGGACCAGCGTGCGCGACACCTCAACCTGGCGCATGCTGAGCTGCCACCAGTAGCCAGCCAGGTGGTCGACGCGCGTGAATGGCGTCGGGATCCGCGTGATCCAGTAGTTGAAGAAGGCCTGCAGTTTGGCCGCGCTGAGTCGGTCGCAGAGGACCTGCAATCGGACAGGGTCTTCACACGTGGCGAAGCCGTTGGCCAGTTCGGTGAACGCGAGACCATCGACGTCCGCCTGACGCTTGGCCCACTCGTGCCCGTTCACCCACATTTTCAGCGGGTACGGGAAGTAGCTGCAGATCTTAATGAAGCCCAAGCCGAAGTCGGGGTCCAGGATGTAGAAGTAATACACCGAGACGCGCCGATCGACTTTGTCGTACCCGAACTGAGGTGCGCCCGTCTTGGACTTTCGGGAGTAGCCCATGAAGACCTTCTGGACTTCCTGGGCGACGACGATGGCCACTACTCCAGGCTCAGTGGCTTGGTCCACCAATGCGTGGACGTGATCGACTTTGCGGTCATCCCACCGTGAGCGATCTGGTGTGTTCAGGTGCAGGGACTGGGATGGCATTCGTTTCGGCGAAGCTGCGCACCGCTTCGCGGAAGCGATCGCCAATCTGCTTGAAGAGCGCTGGTGATGGGATGGGGTTGCCGAGGTGCTCGGTCAGAAAGGTGACAATCTGCCCGCCAACCTGGAGTTTGGGGACATACCCATTCAGATAAATCCGGTCAAGACATTCGAGGTCCAAGCCGACATGACCCTTGAGCACATCATTGAGGTTGACCTCGTTAGCCATGACGGACCTCCATATGCGCCAGAGACGCTCTACTGCCTACCCGCTCAAGGGTACCTACGCGCGCACTCGGCGGTCTGAGGCGCGTACGTAGGCGCGCCTCACTAAAAGCGCAGCCGGAAAATGGGCAGGAGTCTTCTGGCGAGCAAGCAGGGCGGGTAGCGTAAAGGGTGGAAGATCTTCGATCGAAGCGAAAGGACGAGCGTGCTGGGCAAACGGTCGGCGCAGCGGGGACTGTTCGAAGCGGATACGCGGTACCGGGAGTTTGTGGGTCAGCGGACGTTCTATGGTTACCTGGCCAGCCAGCGGGACGAGCTGTTTCGAGACGAAGACTTTGCGGCGCTGTACAGCCGAGAGCGTGGTCGGCCGAGTGTGCCGCCCAGCTTGCTGGCGACGGCGCTGGTGCTGCAAACGTATGACGGCGTGTCAGATGAGGAAGCCAAACAGCGCGCCGATTACGACCTGCGCCGGAAAGTGGCGTTGGGTCTCGAAGTCGAGACGCGGCCGTTCGCCAAAAGCACGCTCCAAGAGTTTCGCGCGCAGCTGATCCTACACGACAAGACGCGCGCCATCTTCCAGCGGAGTCTGGAGGTGGCCAAACACCGCGGAGTGTGGAAGAAGGGGAAAGCGCCAGACGAGCGGCAGCACATCAAGCTAGCGCTGGACACGACCCACATTCTCGGTCGGGGTGCGGTCAAAGACACGTTCAACTTACTCGCGGATGGCATCGTCCAGGTGCTGCGCGGGTTAGCCGAGCTGGTCAAATGCGAGTTGCTGGAGGTGGCCGCGGAGCTGGACTGTACGCGGTACGTGAGCGGATCCAGTCTGAAAGGCCAGGCTGCGGTGGACTGGAGCGAGCCACAGGCACGGCAGCGGTTCCTGGCAGAGATCGTCCGTGATGCGGAGCAGGTGTTG
>JAFAWJ010001093.1 GCA_019242065.1 Chloroflexota bacterium | reverse complement strand
GCGCCCTGGACGTTGTTCTGTCCACGCAGAGGCGAGATGCCGTTGCCCGGCTTGCCAGCCATGCCGGCCGCCAGGGCCAGGTTGATCACGCCGTGGGCGTTGGCTGTCCCGTTGGAGTGCTGGCTGACGCCCATGCCCCAGATCATGCACGAGCCGCTGAAGGGCGGCCGGGCGAAGGCGCGCGCAGCCTTGACAATGTCTTCTTCCGGCACACCGGTGATTTCGGAGGCCAGCGACGGCGGGCACTCTCGAACAGCGGCCGCCCAGTCGTCGAACCCCTCGGTGTGCGCCCGAATGAAGTCCATGTCGGCCAGGTTTTCGTCGAGCAGCACGTACGCCAGGCCGTTGAACAGCGCCACGTCGGTGCCCGGCTTCTGGCGCAGCCAGATGTCGGCGTAGTAGTTCAGCTCGGTCCACTTGGGGTTGACCACGATCAGGACCGCTCCGCGCTTGACGGCGCGCCGGAAGCGCACGGTGATGACCGGGTGGTTGGACGAGCTATCCGAACCGACGACCATCAGACAGCCGGCGTTTTCGTAGTCGACATACGAATTGCTGGTGGCGCCCGAGCCAAGCGACTGCAGCATGGCGTGGACCGACGGCGAGTGACACAGCCGCGTGCAGTGGTCGATGTTGTTGGTGTCCATGACCGAGCGCGCGAACTTCTGCATCACGTACGCGTCCTCGTTGGTGCCTTTGGCCGAAGCCAGGGCGCCGAACGCGCCGCGATACTCGACAAATTTGTCGGCGATGAGGTCCAGCGCTTCGTCCCAGGTGGCTTCCTCGAGGACCCCATTGCGACGGATCAGGGGCGTCTTGAGTCGATCACGATGGTTGACGAATTCGAAGCCGAACCGCCCCTTGACGCACAGCATGCCCTCGCTCGAGAGGTTGGGCGGCTGGTCGTCCGAGCGCACGATCTGCTCGTTGCCGGCCACGTCGAGCTTGATGCCGCAGCCGACGCCACAGTACGGGCACGTCGTTTCGACGCTGCGCACGGCGTCGGGCCGCACCTTCTTGGGGAAGATCGCGCCGGTAGGACACGCGGCGAAGCACGAGCCGCACGAGGTGCAGATCGACTCCCGCAGCCCCTGGTCCTCGAAGGTGCCGACCTTCATCGCGCCGCCGCGGCCCAGCAGCGCGATTGCGCCGATGTGCTGGACCTCGTCGCAAGCCGTCACGCAGCGGGCGCACAGGATGCACTGCTGCATGTCGAGCACGAAGAACGGGTTGCTGGTGTCGACAGACGGGTCGGGCAGCGGTGCGAAGCGCGGCGTCTGGATGCCGTGGGCCTGGGCAGCGTCGACCACGTCGTTGTGCGTGTTGTGGCGGTTGGTCTGGCAAGCGTCCGGGTGCATACCCATGGTGAGCTCGATCACGCCGCGGCGGATGCGCTGCGCCTCGGGCACATCGACGTGCACCTGCATGCCGTCGGTACACGGCGTGGTGCACGACGCCGGGAACCCGCGCATGCCGTCGATCTGGACCAGGCACGTGCGGCACGCGCCGCGCGGCTTCTGGTCGGGGTCCTTGCACAACTGCGGCACGTACACGCTGGCGGCGTTGATGGCGTCGAGGACGCTCGAGCCGGCGGGGACCGAGATCGGGTGGCCGTCGATAGTCACGGTGAGGAGATCGGTCGAGATCGAGGGGTCGGTAACAACGGCCATCAGGCAACTCCGCCACACACGCCCGCGGCGCAGCGGCCGGCGAGGTGCTCCTGAATAAGGTCGCCAAAGTGTCTGCGCAGTGAGCGGACCGGGTTGGGCGCCATCTGGCCCAGACCGCACAGCGACCCGAAGGCGAGAACGTCGTTCAGGTCGTCGAGGATATCGAGGGTGTCCGACGCGGCGCGGCCGCGCTGGACAGCTTCAAAAAGGTTCAGCAGGCGCACGGTGCCTTCACGGCACGGCGTGCACTTGCCGCACGATTCGTGCGCGTTGTAGGCCACCAGATCGCGGACGGCCGCCACTGGGCACTGCGCGGTGGTGAGCGGCACGATGCCGCCGGCGCCGAGGACGCCGCCGACCTCCTGGAGGGCCTGCACCTCGAAGGGCGTGTCGAGCAGCGACGTCGGCAGGATCGAGCCAGACGGACCGCCCACGAGCACCGCGCTGAGCTCGTCGACGATGCCCGCACCACAGGTGTCGATGAT
>JAFAWJ010000444.1 GCA_019242065.1 Chloroflexota bacterium | reverse complement strand
CGACCGGCTGATCGATTTCATCCGTGTCCACATCTCGGACATTGGCGGCCTGAGCATGGCGCGCAAGCTCGCGGCGATGTGCGAGTTTTTCGGGGTGAGGACCGCCTGGCACGGCCCGGGCGACGTCTCGCCGGTCGGTCATGCTGCCAACCTGCAGCTGGATCTGGCCTGTCACAACTTCGGTATCCAGGAACGCCACGATTTTGGCGAACGCACGCGCGAAGTCTTTCCGGGCTGTCCCGAGATTCGCGACGGAGCGCTGTGGTCCAACGAGCAGCCCGGTCTCGGGATCGACCTCGACGAGAAGCTCGCGGCGAAGTACCCCTTCCCCGAGCACCCGCTCAACGGCGCCTGGCCAGCCGTACGGCGACTGGACGGGACCGTCGTGCGGCCCTGAGGTCGCGCTGTGCCACAATCCGCCGCATGACCGAGACGATTCTCGACGACTGGGTGCCCGTGTCCACGGAGTGCTTCGAATACAACCTCGTGCCGTGGATCGGACCCCGCCATACGGCCTGGCTGCGCGCCTCGTCACTGCCGCACCCGGTGGACCCCTCGGGTCAGGTACTGATTCCGCCGCGCGTGTACGAGCTCTTCAAGACGGAGCGCATCCCGATGGTGCCCATCACCCGCCAGCAACTGTCCGCGATGGGCGCCAGGTAACGTCGCGACGAGCAAGCCGAGATGCAGATAATCGCGGTCCGTAACCGCTTGATGCGCGTGGAGCGCCAGAACTGGCACTTCGTGGAGGTCGAGACCGACGATGGACTGATCGGCATCGGCGAGGCGTCGCTGGAGTGGCGCGAACAGGCCGTCGCCGCCGCGGTCGACGAGTTGGCCAGGTTGTTGATCGGCCAGGACCCGAACCTGATCGAGCATCACTGGCAGCGCATGCATCGCCACGGTTTCTGGCGGGGTGGAGTCGTGCTTGGCTCGGCCGTCTCGGGCATCGACCAGGCGTTGTGGGACCTCAAGGGCAAGCGCCTGGGCGTACCGGTCTACGATCTGCTGGGCGGACCCACCCGCCGGCGCGTGCGACTGTATACCCATATTCGCGGCGCGACCCCCGAGCAGGCGGCCGACCACGCTCGCGAGCTGGTCGGCCGCGGCTTCACGGCGCTGAAGATGGGTGTCCCGCGTGCCGCATCGGTCGCCGATGAGCGCGCCCTGTTGCGTCTCACGGTCGCACGCGTCGAGGCGGTGCGGCGCGCCGTCGGCGACGAGGTCGACCTGATGCTCGACAACCACGGCCAACTTGCGCCCGCCGACGCGATCGAGCTGGGGCGGGCGCTGGCAGCCTTTGGCTTGCTGTTCTTTGAGGAACCAGTGCCGCCGGACAGTGTCGAAGCCCTGGCCCGCGTGGCGGCGGCCCAGTTGCCGCTGCGGCTGGCCACGGGTGAGCGATTGTTCAGCAAGTGGGAGTACCGCCCGGTCCTGGAGCGCGGACTGGTGGCGGTCGCCCAGCCGGACATCTGTCACGCGGGTGGGCTGAGCGAGCTGCGCAAGATCGCGGCGATGGCCGAGGCGGCGTACGTCAAGATCGCGCCGCACAACCCGAACGGTCCGGTGGCAACCATGGCATCGGTCCACCTGGCCGCGTCGATCCCGAACTTTCTGATCCTGGAAATGGCGCAGCAGGCACTGCGCGACGAGGTCCAGGTGCACGGGCTGACGATCAAAGACGGCTGGGCGGAGCTCCCGCGTCGACCGGGACTTGGCATCGAGTTGAACGACGCGGTGATCGCCGCCCATCCGTACGCACCCGGTGACTACGAGCCAGCCTTTTACACGGATGGCTCGGTGGCCGATATCTGAGGACGTAGGCGCCAGGTATGGGCCGCTGGCAGCCGAATGCACGCGGCCGCCTCGAACAGGCCGCACTGGAGCTGTACGTCGAACGCGGGTTCGACCAGACCACCGTCGCGGACATCGCCCGCCGCGCCGGGCTGACCGAGCGCACCTTCTTCCGCCACTTCGCCGATAAGCGCGAGGTGCTGTTCTGGGGCGCGGGGGCGCTGCAAGAGGTCATCGTCGGGGCCGTGAAGGAAGCTCCGCCTGGGCCTGGGCTCTCACCGCTGGGGGTGGTCGCTGCCGGACTGGACGCTGGCTGCGGCGTCCTTCAGGAGCGTCGCGAGTTCGCGCGCCAGCGCCAGTCCATTATTGTGGCCAACGCGGAGCTGCGCGAACGCGAGCTGATCAAGCTGGCCTCACTCGCCGCGGCGGTGAGT
>JAFAWJ010000359.1 GCA_019242065.1 Chloroflexota bacterium | reverse complement strand
CTCTGGGGGAGACGTGTTGACACCGGTGAGGTCAGCCGCCCAGATGGCCAGCCGCTGGGTTTGCGGCGAGAACTAACTAGCTCAAGAGAGCAGCGTCGAGAGTACCTGGCGGTCCAGGCCTGGACTGACCAGCCCCGCATCGGGATTGCGGACGTGCGCGTCTGGATACCAGATGCGCCCAGGATGCGCGAATCGCCCGCTCGCGCTGGCGCCGGTCCACGTCCCGTCACCTGGATCGGGATGCCGCGGATCGCCGTGCAGGTCGTACGTAAACGTCTTGCCATCTGGCCCTGGATACGGCTGCGTCCCCGTAAAGTCGGGCGCCACGTCCATATCCGCCATCCACACGGTGGTCGTTACGTGCCACAAACCGTCCTCGACGGCGTCCGGCGCCCATTGGCTGCTGAACTGATACACGGGGTAGCTCCACACCTCGCCGCCACCCATCTCAAAGGTCACGACAAAGCCCTTGTGCTTGCTTGCCACCCAGTCGAGGAGCGTGGAGTGGAACTTCGCGGGACTGACCTCCGCGTTGGCGTCGCCATAGGACCACTCGGCGGCGTCGCCAAAGTGGTAGTCGACGAGCAGCCCTTTCAGGTCGGCGACGGAGAACGTCACGCCGAGGGCGGTGACCGGCGCCAGGGGCTCCGGCTCCAGCAGGGCGGCGGCGGCGAAACCATTGCAATGTCCGGCCCACGGGATGTTCGGGAAGTAGACGGACTGTCGCTCCCAGTCGCGCGTACCGGGGTCGGAGCCGCGCAGCGCCAGGGTGTACTGGTCGTACTTGTCGAGCGGCCCGTCGGGGGCGAAGAGGGTCGGGCCGACGCCGTTGAAGGCCGGCCACCACCAGCCCGACCAGGCGGTGGGCTGGACCTGATAGGCGACCACCGGCGGCTGGTCGGGCACGGTCGCGTAGGCAGGTACCTTGCCGCCGGGCAGGTCGTGGACGCTGAGGATGTCCGTGGTGGCTGTGGCGCGGTTCCAGCGCAGGACGCCTTTGGCGAAGGCCTGGGCGACGTTGCCGGACAGTTCGAAGCGGCGGCTGGTCGGGTACCCGAGGGCATCCAGGCCGCCGGAGGACTGGAAGGCGGTCCAGAGTTGGGCGCTGTCGCCATCTTGTACAGCGAAGCCGGCGCCGTCGGTGTGATCGGGGAGGGCTTCGGTGAAGAAGTAGCCATCGGGGATCGCGAAATCAGGCCCTTCGGCGACGTACTGGACGCTCTGCGCCTGCGCAGGCGGCGCGTAGGTGGCGAGCATGCCCAACGCGAGCGCGACGGTCGCCACTGAGATCGCCACGGACTCAACTCTTCCTGTTTTTACTCGTGTTCGACAAGACACACGCCGCGAGACCATTCTTCAGAACCTGGCCCAGGAGTGCATTGAGCAACCGCTGAGTCGCCCCTTCGCCACGCTGTGCGGCAGACGCATGACTGCCGAACGCGACCGCTTGATCGAAGCCCGAGAACAGCAACCCGCCTGGCGCACCTGGGGACCATACCTGAGCGAGCGCCAGTGGGGCACTGTTCGCGAGGACCTCAGCTCCGACGGGAGCGCCTGGACCTCCTTTAGCCACGATCAGGCCCGCTCGCGGGCCTACCGCTGGGGCGAGGACGGCATCGCCGGCATCTCCGACGACAAGCAGCGCCTGTGCTTTGCCCTGGCCTTCTGGAACGGCCGCGACCCCATCCTCAAGGAGCGCCTCTTCGGCCTGACCAACACCGAGGGCAACCACGGCGAAGACGTCAAGGAGTACTACTTCTACCTCGACTCGACGCCCACCCACTCCTGGATGCGCTTCGTCTACAAGTACCCGCACGGCGCCTTTCCCTACGACGACCTGGTCCAGACCAACGCCCAGCGTTCAGCGCAGCAACCCGAGTACGAGCTCATCGACACCGGCGTCTTCGACCACGACAACTACTTCGACATCTTCGTCACCTACACCAAGGCCTCCCCGCTGGACATGCTGATCGAAGTCGAGGTCCACAACCGCGGCTCGGAGGCAGCCGGCCTGCACGTGCTGCCCACACTGTGGTTCCGCAACACCTGGGGCTGGGGCCACCCCGAGCGCCGCCCGCACCTGCGTCAGCTGTCACCGGGTCTGGTGGAAGCCACCCACGCCACGCTGGGCACCTACCGTCTTGCATGCCAGGGCACGCCGCCCCTGCTGTTCACCGAAAACGAGAGCAATTCCGAACGCTTGTGGGGATCACCCAACACCAGCGAGTACGTGAAAGACGGCATCAACGCCTTCGTCGTCGATGGTCGACTGGACGCCGTCAACCCGGAGCAGTTCGGGACCAAGATGGCCGCCGACTATCTGGTGGAGGTCCCGCCCGGCGAGTCACGTCGCGTCCGACTGCGGCTGTCCTCAGCCGAGGCGCAGCCGTACGACTCGGACTTCGACCAGGTCCTTGGCTACCGCCGGCGTGAAGCGGACGAGTTCTATGCGACGATCACCTCAGACCGCATGAGCGCCGACCAGCGCAACGTGGTTCGCCAGGCGTTCAGCGGCCTGCTGTGGTCCAAGCAGTACTACTCGTTCGACGTTGCTCAGTGGTTGTCCGCCCACGGTGTCGATCCGTATGCGCACCACGGCCAGTCAGACAGCATGCGCAACGCCGGCTGGCCCCATCTGGTCGGCGACGACATCATTTCGATGCCGGACAAGTGGGAGTACCCGTGGTACGCCGCCTGGGACCTCGCCTTCCATGCGGTGGCGCTCGCAGCCGTGGACCCCGACTTTGCCAAACAGCAGTTGAAGCTCCTGTTGCGCCACGAATACCTGCACCCGAACGGCCAGTTGCCCGCGT